>NZ_JAIXSV010000087.1 GCF_027484505.1 Asticcacaulis sp. | reverse complement strand
GTCTTCTGGATCATTATGATTTCTGGTAGAAACATAATGATCCAGCTTTTGTTTAGTCCCTCGCCGGGCGGTGGCTTTGCCACCTTGGCCGCCGCCTCAATGGCGGCTTGAGCGGAATGATCCCATTAGAAATCATTCCGCTCTAAACCTTCCGAGACTTCGGGAGCGGCCGCTTCGGGCTTATCGTCCTTGTCGAGCACAAAGCGCACCAGCAGACGACACCCACTCAGACCGCGATCCGTGGGTTTGAAGCTCGATTGCGTCAACATGCGCGACGCGGCCTGTGCAAATTGCGGCAGGGGCTGGCTTGTACTCGACTTGATCCGCACCTGACCCCAGGGGGCTACGTCAAAGGTCAGCAGCGCGATGCCTTCGATACCCAGACGGCTGGCCTGAGTCGGATAATATTCAGGGCGATAGCTGAAGGTCATGGCCGCACGGCGAGCCTCCGCCGGACAGGTTTTTTCTTCCTCGGCTTCTTTGTTTGCCTTGTCAGCCTCCGTGCCATCATCCCCCACGCCGCCCGTCCATGGCAGACCGTCCGCTGGGATCACATAGCCGGTCAGGCATTCGGCGGCCTCACCGGGATAGTAGGCGCGCTGACTCAGGGCCTTTTCCACCGCCTCCAGATTGGCCTCTTCACCCGAAGCGCGCAGCCGTCCGCCCACCTTTACCTTGCCATTGGCCTGCACATCGGTTCGCAGGACAAGCCATTGCGAACGCCCCGGTGTGCGGCGCATTTGCTGGCGGTCCGGATAGGCGTTCAGACGGATGCGCCGGTCCACGGCCTTACAATCCTCGCTGCGCGGATCGGCGGGTTTGAGGCCACTGGCGAAATTGCGCAGAAAAGCGGCCTCATACATCAGGGGCTTGGCCGCCTCTGGCGTGTAATCGGTTTTGATATCCCATGTCATCTTGCAGCCGGTCAAAGCCTTTGGCTGAGCACCGAAATTCCAGCTCGCCGCCCAGGTCGGCAAAAATTCATTGGCAGACAGTCGATAATCTCCGCCCACCGGACGGATATTGCTCATCCGGCCATTGGCCAGCACGTCAAAGCCCAAAGTGTAAACCTTGTTCACCGCCACGGGCGAACCTCTGAACACGATGGGATCGCTATTGCTCGTGGCCGGTTTGGGCGCTGGCAACGGCGCGATTAAACCCGCCGGGAAGGTAAAGGCCGCAGGCCAGCTCAGCGTACCGTTGGCGCAGGTTACCCCGTCGCGCGGCTCAAGGGTAAAGACCTGCGTCTTTGTTACCGGCGCAGGCTGATAGGTGATCTGCGCCTGCGCGGACACGCCCGCGGCCAGAAACGACAGCGCCACAATGACAGCCACAGCCTGTCTCATAAAATCCCCCCTGCCTGTGTACGGCTTTGCGCTCGTCACTCAATTGATACGGCAAATGGCGCTGAGCGCAAAGTGAAATTGCAATGACATACCGCAGCGGGGACGACTTACTTACCCCTTATAGCCCAACTCACGGCTGATGGTGAGGGTCACTTCCTTGACGTAGCCCTTCAGCGTCTCAAGGCGCGCATCATCCATATATTGCGCGGCGCTGGAGATGGAGACGGCGGCGACAATCTTGCCCGACAGGTCGCGAATGGGCGCAGAGACGCATCGGATGCGATCTTCGTTTTCGTCCATATCCAGCGCATACCCACCTTCGCGGTAGGTCTTCATGATGTCGAGCCAGCCCTTAAGGTCGTAACGATAGTTGGGGAATTCGCGCGCTTCGCGGTTATAGACCTCGCGCAGCTTGTCCTCATCGGCGTCCAGCAGCAGAGCCTTACCCAATCCCGTCGGGCGCAGATATTGCCGCTCACCGATCACACAGCGCACCTCAATACGACGCGTGCCGGGGATTTTATCGATATAGTGAACCTGATGGCCGTCGAGCACGCCCAGATTGACCGTATCGCCCGTATCGGCGGCCAGCCGCACCAGATGGTCGTGCGACACGCGCGTAAGGGTGATCTGCTGCGACGCAGCATGACCCAGTTCCAGCAACCGCGTTCCCAGCGCGTAGCCTTCGCGCTGCGTAAACGACAGGAAGCCGTAATCGACCAAAGTCGAGGCCAGACGGTGCACGGTCGATTTGTTGAGCCCCAAAGAGCGCGAAATTTTCGGCAGGGTATTGTCGCCCTTGGCCACGCGGCCCAGCACGTCCAGACCGCGCATCAGGGTCAGGGCCCCGGCGATTCCCTTTTCCTTTTCGGCGCCGACCTCGGCCATGTCTTCGACATCGGCCACCAAAGCCATATTTTCCACTGCTTTTACTCGCGCCAACTCAGGCATCTCCGGCCACGGACCAATCGTTCGCTTAATCTAAAGGGCATTGCGGTCGCTGTGAAGCGTTTTTGAAACGGTAGCCTCATAAAGCGGGACGCAAAGGGCTTTATGCACCGTGTCTGGCCCAAACCCTGCGTAGCGGTGCCCAAGACAAGACCTCTTTCACAAACGGCAGAGGCCTCAAGACGATTTTATATAAGAAATATATTCTGCTGGCGAAAGCATTTCGACTCTTTGCCGTCGCGCACAAACCCGCTATCCCTGACCCACTACCCCTGTCTATATAAGGAAACCCCATGAAACTGCTGCGTTTTGGTCAGCCCGGTCAGGAAAAGCCCGGCCTGCTCGATGCTGACGGCCGTATCCGCGACCTGTCTGGCGTCGTTGCCGACATCAACGGTGCCACCCTGTCGGATGAGGCGCTGGCCAAACTGAAGGCCATCGACCCCGCCACCCTGCCTCTGGCCCCCGAAGGTGTGCGTTATGGCGCTTGCGTGGCCGGCGTGGGTAAATTCCTGTGCATCGGCCTCAACTATGCCGACCACGCCGCTGAATCGAACCTGCCCATCCCGGAAGAGCCGGTCCTGTTTTCCAAGACGACCTCGTGCATCATTGGCCCGAACGACGAGGTGAAGAAACCGCGCGGCTCGACCAAGCTCGACTGGGAAGTCGAACTCGGCATCGTGATCGGCAAGACGGCCTCCTATGCGACGGAAGCCGAAGCCGAAGCCTGCATCGCCGGCTACTGCACCATCAATGATGTATCCGAACGCGCGTTTCAGCTGGAGCGCGGCGGCACCTGGGACAAGGGCAAGGGCTGCGACACCTTCGGCCCCATCGGCCCGTGGCTGGTGACCCGCGATGAAGTCGCCGACCCGACCAATCTGAAAATGTGGCTGAGCGTCAACGGCAAGACCTATCAGGACGGTTCGACCGCCACCATGATCTTCAAGCCCGCCTTTATTGTTTCATACGTCTCGCAGTTCATGAGCCTGCATCCGGGCGACGTCATCTCGACCGGCACGCCGCCGGGCGTCGGTCTGGGGCAAAAGCCGCCGGTCTATCTGGAAGTCGGCGATGTGATGGAACTGGGCATCGAAGGCCTCGGCACCCAGAAGCAGACGGTGATCGCGGCCTGACTCTGAGCCCATATTTGGCAAAGAAGCGTCGGTCCGTTGTAGAGCGGAATGATTTCTACTGGAATCATTCCGCTCAAGCCGCCATTGCGGCGGCGGCCAAGGTGGCGCAAGCCACCGCCCGGCGAGGGGCTAAACAAAAGCTGAATCATTATGTTTCTACCAGAAATCATAATGATCTAGGCTGTGGTGACGAATTTACGTTTGCGATCTTCCTCCTCCCCATATCATGGGGAGGTGCCGAGTTTACGAGGCGGAGGGGTATCTTACGGACGGTTATACCCCTCCGTCAGCTTCGCTTCGCTCGCTGCCACCTCCCCACGCTTAAGCGTAGGGAGGAGAAAATAGCCGCATTACATCTTAAATTGTCACCACAGCCTAGCGGATCGGCGCTTTTGTTTTTCGCGTAAAAGTTTATTATACCGCAGGATAACTCCCCGATCCAGCGTTGCGCATTTAACAACGCTCCATTCCAAAAGTTCCGACTTCTGTAACGACGGCGATGGCGTTATCTCTTCATTCGTCGAATGTAAGCGTCCTGCTCAAAACCGAACTATCCAAAATTTCAGACCTTTTTGAAAAATGGCCTCTTGCCGTGACCGGCGGAGCCTTACCCGAACGGAGCCACACCATGACCAACTTTGTCACCGCCGCCGATGGTACGCAGATCTTCTTCAAGGATTGGGGCCCCAAGTCCGCCCAGCCCGTCGTCTTCCACCACGGTTGGCCCCTGTCGTCCGACGACTGGGATACGCAGATGCTCTACTTCCTTGCTAAGGGCTATCGCGTGGTGGCCCACGACCGCCGCGGTCACGGTCGCTCCGAGCAGGTCAGCGAAGGGCATAATATCGACACCTACGCCGCCGACGCCCACGCGGTAGCCGAGTATCTCGACCTCAAAAACGCCATCCATATCGGTCACTCGACCGGCGGCGGCGAAGTTGCCCGCTATGTGGCGCGCTACGGCGGTAATGGCCGCGTCGCCAAGGCCATTCTGGTCAGCGCCATTACACCGATCATGCTGAAGACCGAAGCCTTCCCCGGTGGCCTGCCCATAGAGGTGTTTGACGGCCTGCGCGCCCAGACGGCCGCCAGCCGAACGCAGTTTTTCAAAGAACTGCCCATCCCCTTCTATGGCTTCAACCGTGACGGCGTCGCCCCCATCGAGGCCGTGATCAACAACTGGTGGCGTCAGGGCATGATGGGCTCGGCCAAGGCCCATTACGAAGGCATCAAGGCCTTTTCGGAAACCGACCTCAGCGAAGACCTGAAGGCCATCGACGTGCCCGTGCTGATCCTGCACGGCGACGACGACCAGATCGTCCCGGTCAAGGCCGCCGCCCTTGAAGCCATCAAGCTGGTGAAAAACGGCACGCTGAAAATCTATCCGGGCCTGTCGCACGGTATGCTGACCATCAATGCTGATCTGCTAAACGCCGATATGCTGGCCTTTATCGAAGCGTAAGCGACCTGAAAGCACTAACCTAGACCATAGTCTAGGTTAGTGCTATACAGAGTCATGCCAATGCGGCTCACCCTGCGGAACATTCGCATTGCCATCTATACAAATGATCACCCGCCGCCTCATGTCCATGCCCTGAAAGGCAATGAGGCTGAGGCGCGGTTTCGTCTCAATTGCCCGCAAGGTCCTGTGGAACTTTGGGATCATTAAGGGTTCAAGCTGAGCGAACTGAACGAGATCGGCGGCCTGGTTGCCCATAATCTCGAAGCGATCTGTGTCAAGTGGAGTGAAATTCATGGCTGAGTTTAAACCGGTCATAGTGCGGCAATTCGAACAGACACGACGCAAACCGCAAACCGCCTTTCGCGCCGAAAGTGCGCGTTACGATGCCCAAAGCGCCCAGCTTGTCGTGCAACTGACCAATGGGGCCTCGGTCGGCTTTCCACTCAGGGCCATTGCGGGGCTTGAGGACGCCAAGCCACAGGACCTGACCGGGATTGAGGTGCAGGGACGCGGGTATGGCCTGCACATTCCGTTACTTGACGCCGATATTTCGGTATCACGCCTGTTTCTCGATGTTCTGGGCTCTAACACCATGAGTCGGGCCGAACGCCGCGCTACGGCCAGCCGAGCCAACGGCGCCAAGGGGGGGCGGCCAAAGGCGGGCGTTTCACATTTGTAGAACCTGTCGGTCTGAACCCAACCAGATATTCAAATTCGCATAACGCGGCATGTCCTCCAGGATATGCCGCGTCAGGCGTTCATAGTGAGCGATAAAGCGCCTCAGCGCGTCAGCGTCCATCAGGCCGGAAGTGTCGCGGCCCTCAGAGCGTAATCTCTGGCTTAAGGCGTCTTCCTGCTGGGTGCGCCAGCCCTGAACCACGTCGAAGCCGGGCGCGGCCAGCAGGATCAGCCGGTCCATCCGGGCAAAGAGGTCGGCATAGGGTCCCGCCAACTGTTGATTCACATAGGCCCGCCACACCCCATCCTGGTCTTCGTCGCGCTCCACCGCGTTGACCGGCATGCATAAGGCCCTTTCGCTTTGAGGTCGCGCCCCGACGCACCAGCCTTCAAACAGGATCACATCCGCGCTCATGTGCGGCCAGTCGTGAGGCGGCAGTGGGTGATCCGTCGCCTTGTCAAAGCGTGGCAGGGCAACCCCCTCCCCGGCTTTCAGCGCGTCAAGCACCGACACCCCCAAACCCACATCGTGCGTGCCGGGCACACCGCGTGTGGCAAACAGGGGATGGACCGAAACGGGCCGCTGATCCGGCGGCAAATACAGATCATCCAGCGACAGGACGGCGACGCGCAGGCCCCGCCCGGCAAACTCTTGGCGCACCGCCTCGGCAATGGTTGATTTTCCACAGCCCTGAGCCCCGCACAGGCCGATCAGCCGTGCCCCATCCCTGCGCCAGCATTCGATGGCGTCTATCACCAGACGGGCCGCCGTGAGATCAGGCAATGGGGTCAATCAGTGGCTCCCCGGCAAAGAAGCGATCGAGATTATGGGCCGCGCGCAGGCCCATCTCGTCGCGGGTTTCGCGCGTCGCCGAGCCCAGATGCGGCAAGAGGACGACATTATCGAGGGGCAGCAGGTCCGGATGCACCTGCGGTTCGCGCTCATAGACATCTAGTCCGGCGGCCCAGATCGTCCCGGCCTTCAGCGCCGCCGCCAGATCCGCCTCATGCACGACCGAACCGCGCGCCGTATTGATCAGAATGGCCGAGGGCTTCATCAGACCCAGCAAGCGCGCATCGACCATATGCCGCGTCGCCTCACCGCCCGGCGTATGCAGCGACAGCACATCGGCTTCGGCCGCCAGAGCCTCGAGCGAGTCCACATAACGCGCCCCAAACCGCGCCTCGATCTCTGGCGCGACGCGGTGGCGGCTGTGATAGGCAATCTGCATCCCCAGCGCCGTCTGCGCCTTACAGGCCGTCGCCTGACCGATCCGCCCGAAGCCAACAAGGCCCAAAGTCTTGCCGCTCAAGCCCTGCCCCAGAAACTGCGTCGGCTTCCAGCCGTTCCAGCGCCCGTCACGCAAACCGCGTTCGGCCTCAGACGCCCGGCGGCTGGTCATCAGCATCAGCAACAGGGCGATCTCTGCCGTCGCTTCGGTCAGCACATCGGGCGTATTGGAGACGCGGATACCGGCGGCCTTTGCCGCTTCAAGGTCGATATGTTCAAACCCCGCCCCGAAATTGGCGATCATCCGCACCCGCGTGCCGGGGCGTAAAATTTCTTTGGTGAGTTTGTCGGTTACCGTCGGGCACAGGGCGTCGTAATCGTCCATGGCCGCGATCAGTTGCGCCTGCGTCAACGGCACACCGGTCTCATTGACGGTCACCTCATAACGGTCTTTCAGATAGGCGAAGGCCCCATCGGGCCATGAACGGGTCAGCAGAATGCGGGGACGGGACATGGAGGCTCCTTGGCGGGAGTCCCTTGTCCCCCTGCCCTGCCCTGAAATCAATCGGGAAAACCGCTCAGGACGGTTTTGCCGATGCTGGAGCCCGTCTCTATCTGTTCGTGTACGCGGATCAGGCTGGCGATAAAATCGACCTCGGTGAGTCCTATGCGCCGCAGTTCGTCGGCCAACGGGAGTCCATGATTGATAACGGCGTTAGCCCCCATGTTTTCAACCCATTGGACGGATTCGGGACGCGATGCGGTGGCGATCACGGTCAGATATGTCAGACGCCGGGCCAACTGAATCAATATTGATCCAGCGCCGCCCGCCCCGCCGATGACCAGCAGGGTGTGCGGGGCCTTCGAGGTGTCGCGTGACACCTCCAAACGCTCAAACAATATCTCCCACGCCGTAATCGTCGTCAGCGGCAGGGCCGCCGCTTCGGCAAAGCCCAGAGTCTGCGGTTTGGGGCCGACAAGGCGCTCATCGACGGCGTGAAACTGCGCATTTGTGCCCGGACGCGTGATATCGCCGGCGTAAAAACCGCATCGCCGGGACGGAACAGGGTCACCTCTGACCCCACCGACTCCACCACGCCCGCCGCTTCGACCCGGACGATCAGATCGCGCGGCTCCGCAATGGGTTTGGTCAGGTCCAGATCACGTAGAACGCTGGCGGGTCCGGTTTCACTATAGCCTATGGCCTTCATCACCGCCTCCTAATCGGCAAAGGGACGATGACCGCCATATAATCCATTCAAACATTTGCAAAATGGCAAATTTTGCATGATTTTCATTCATAATTGAATAGATTTGTGCGTGTTTCGTTCAGATTGAATCGAAATCACGCTCTAAGTTTTTCAGTTTAACGCGCTTCTTTATCCGAAAAGTGCGTCACACTTTTCGGAAAGCGCTCTAAATATACGAGGGTACGCTCTGCGTGACATGATCAATCAGGGCCCGCAGGCGCGCCATGGGTTTGAGATCGGCATGATAGCCCACAAACACCTCACGGCCCGGGACCTCTTCGCCGAGATCGACCGGCACCAGCCCCAAAGGGCGCGCCATCAGGGTGGGCAGCACCGCCAGACCGCGCCCGGCGGCGGCGGCCATGGCCTGAAGGTCGCGGCTGTTGGAGCGAAACACGGGCCGCGCCTGCGGCAGAAGTCTTTGTAACCACACAACATCGCTGAGATGGCCTAGCGCTTCGGCCATCAGAATCAACTGATGATTCTCCCCTTCACCCGCCTCAGGTAACCCATGCCGGTTGAGATAGCTGGCCGAGGCATAAAGGCCATAGTCGATGCGCGTCAGCTTGCGCTGTACGGCATTGCCCTCGGCAAAGCCGTCAAAGCGGAACACCAAATCGGCTTCACGGCGGTCGAGATCAAGCGCGCGCGTATCCACCACGGCTTCGATCACAACCTGCGGATGGGCGGCCATGAACCCCTCAAACACCGGCATCAGAACGTGATTGAAAAACCACTCTGAAGACGACACGCGGATGACGCCGGACAGGGCCTGCTGCGCCCCACTCAGACGCCGCGACAGGGCCAGCACCTCGTCTTCCATGGCGCGGGCGTGTTCGGCCACCGCCAGCCCCAGCCCCGTGGCCACCAGACCGCGCGTCGTGCGCTGAAACAGGCGCTCGCCAAAGGCCGCCTCTGCGGCTTCAAGACGTCGCCCCATGGTCGGCTGGCTGAGGTTCAGTATCTTGCCCGCCGCCGAAAGCGTCCCTTCGCGGTGGATAGCCAGGACCAGCCGCAGATCATCCCACGACACGTCGGGGACCCCACCCAGACGATTTTGAATGGAAATCGACAAAAATAATACCCCATTGCGCAAAATCGCATGAAACGTAACGCGGCGCCTAGCAAAAGCAATGCCCAAAAATGGGAAGAGACGGCGCAGCCTGTGGGGGCCTGCCACGCCGTCTCTCTGCAATCACGCCCTACTCACGCAACGCGACTGAAGCCTGTCGGGGTTACGCCGCCCGCACCGTGCTTAGGAACTGATCCATTTCCCGACGCAGACGCTCGGCCTGTAGCGCCAATTCACCCGAAGAGGTCAGCACCTGCGCGGCAGCATCGCCCGTCTGACCCGAGGCCTGCGCCACACCGGTGATGTTCAGCGTCACCTCCTGCGTCCCCAAGGAAGCCTGATTGACCGCCTGAATGATTTCCTGAGTCGCGGCGGATTGCTGCTCAACGGCGGCGGAGATCATAGCGTTGGTGGTGTCGATATTCTGAATGGTCGAGGTGATGGTACGGAAGGCGGTCGCCGCCTTGGAGGTCGCCTCCTGAATCTGTCCGATACGGGCGGAGATGTCGGTTGTGGCCTTGGCCGTTTGACCCGCCAGCGCCTTGACTTCAGAGGCGACGACCGCAAAGCCTTTACCCGCTTCGCCAGCGCGCGCCGACTCGATAGTGGCATTGAGCGCCAGCAGATTGGTTTGTCCGGCCAGGCCCGCGATCAGATCGACAATGCCGTTGATTGAGGCCGCCACTTCGCTCAGTTCGTGGACCACTTCGGCCGCGGAGTCGGCCTGCGCCACCGCCGCCCGCGACGTCTGGGCCGAAGAGGCGACCTGACGACCGATTTCACTGACCGATGCGCCCATTTCTTCGGCCGCCGAGGCCACTGAGGTGACATTGGTGCCGGCCTCTTCGGCGGCCGACGAGACGGCCACCGACTGCGCTGCCGTTTCCTGCGCCGTGGCGGTGAGTTGCGCCGCCGAAGCCTGCATTTCGGTTGCCGCAGACGACACCATGGCCACGACCTGACCGACCGAGGCTTCAAAATCGTCAGCCAGTTTCAGCATGGCGCGACGTCGGTCCTCCTCAGCCCGCTGTTTTTGAACCTCCGCATCCTTGCGCAGGGTCTCCGTCTCCAGCAGGCCCTGACGGAAGATTTCCAGCGTCTTGGCCATGCCGCCGATTTCGTCGCCGCGGGTTTGCCCGTCGATCCTGAGATCCAGCGCCCCCTTCGACACCTGGCTCATCTGATCAGTGATGCGGCGGATCGAGCGCACAATGTCAGCGAAGGCGATGTAAGAGGCCAGAGCCGTGACCAGAAGAACGATGGCAACAGAGATCACAAGGCCCATCGTCGCCTCAGCCTTTGTCTTCTCGCCAAGCGTCGAGATCGCGGCTTCGTTTTCTTTTTGCTTGGCGTCAATCGTGTTGCGGATATCCGTCGTCAGCTTGTCAACGATGCTGGCCTGCGCGGCCAATTCGGGAGCAAGCGCCGCCTGCTCGTTGTTGAGCGCCATTGACATGTAACGGTTGCGGATAGCGTCGGAAAGCGTGGCAAATCGCTCTTTCAGGGGTTCGAATTCCGCCTTATAGCTCGGGGCTGCCTTGATCAGTTGCTCATAGCGCTGCAGAAAGCGCTCGTCCGATTTTTTGATCTGCTCTTCATAAACGTCACAGGCTGGACTTGGGCAGGTTTGAAACGCCAGTCCATTGATGGCCCCATCGATGGCATAGACGTTCTGGTTCATGCGCGCCCCGGCCAGGAGTGCGGCATCTGCGGATTTAATGATATTCTGATACGCCTTTTCGGCGCTGGCCATATTGGCATTTTGCCACAGCGTCATGCCAACGGCCGACAGGCCAAAGGTGGCGATAATGGCCAAAATCTTGGTACCGATCTGGATATCCGACAGTTTCATACGCCTCTCCTGAACACTCGACGGCGGCTCTTCCTTGCCGTCCTGAACGGCTGGCCTTCCCTGTTTGCGGCCTGTGGTTAACAAGGCGGCAACCATGCAGATACCATCGATATTTGAATTTGAGGATGAAACCTTGCCGAATGGTTAATGGGGATAACTTTCTCGAAAAATGAATAAGTCTGATTTTTCCTTGTAAAAACACGCTCATATACAATGTCAAAGCTCCCTCACGGTTAACAAAATATTTACCGCTTGGCATCATTGAAGCTTTACAGATACATTTCCGAGAAATTTCATTCATCGGGCTTTTTGGGTGTCAAAATGAACGCAAATCATTGGAATAATGAGGAGTTTCATCCTCACCTCGCCGAGGCCGAGCGAATCACCCAACTGGCGCAGGCCGGGGAGCAGATGGTCGAGCGTCTGCGCCGTACCGCCTTCCTGCCCGGTGCGACCAAGGCGCTGAATGTGCGTCTGGGCATTGCCGAAGCCGCTGAATTACTGGGCTGTTCCACCAATCGCATCCGCATGGCCGAACAGGATGGCCGCCTGCCCCCGCCGCCCGAAAGCGATACGGGCCGGCGTCTGGGTTATGACATCCCGGCCCTGCTCAACATGCGTCAGGTACTGGGGGCATCGCCGCGCCGCTCGCCCGAAGACCCGCCGGCCATCATCACGGTCCAAAACTTCAAGGGTGGCGTCGGCAAATCAACCGTCACCACGCACCTCGCCCACTATCTGGCCGTTCAGGGCTATCGCGTACTGGTCGTTGATTGCGATAGTCAGGCGACCACCACCACCCTGTTCGGCTTCAATCCGCACTTTGCCATCCGCCGCGAAGAGACGCTCTACCCCTACCTATCGATCGAACCGACCGAGGACAGCCTACATTACGCGGTCAAATCGACCATCTGGCCCAATGTCGATCTGATCCCCTCCAATCTTCAGATGTTCGACGTCGAATACGAGCTGGCGGCGGCCGGTTCCGGCGGCGGCGGCACACTGGCCTCACGCTTTCGCAAGCTGAAACAGGGGCTCAATGAGCTGGCGCAGGATTACGATGTGGTGCTGCTCGATCCGCCTCCGGCGCTGGGCACGATTTCGCTGGCGGTCATGCAGGCGGCCAATGCCCTGCTGGTGCCGCTGGCCGCCACCACGCCCGACTTCTGCTCTACGGTGCAGTTCCTGTCGATGATGTCGCAGGTCATCACGCAGCTTCAGGAGGCCGGCATTCAGGTCGAATACGACTTCTGCCGCCTGATCTGTTCGAAGTTCAATTCCAACGACCCCAGCCACGCCATGATCCAGCGCATTATGGAGCAATCCTTCGGCCCGGCGCTCCTCCCTATCCCCATACTTGAGTCGGCTGAAATCAGTCATGCGGCGCTACGCATGATGACCGTCTATGAGCTGGAAAAGCCTGTGGGAACACCGAAAACGCACAAACGCTGCCGCAGCAATATTGACGAAGCGATGGGCCAGATAGAAAAACTTATCCGCCTACGTTGGGGACGGGTGGATAATGAGAAGGGCGCGGCACTGGCCGCCGCCTTGTAAGGAGGTCTTATGTCCAAACGTCAGTCTGACTATCTCTCCGCCCTGCTCAACGACGCCCTGTCTGAAAGCACACCCATGTCGCGGGACCCCATCCGGCTCAACCCCGGCCCGGCGACGGCCGCCCCCGCGGCTCCTGCTCCGGCCAGCGTGCGATCGGCCAACACCCTGCTGGCGCGCGAATCCGCCCTCGCCCGCGTCGCCAATGGTGAAGTGAAGCAGGTGACACAATTGCTGCTCGACCCGGCGCGCGTGCGCATCTGGACCGGCAATCCGCGTCATCAGGAATCCCTCACCGAGGCCAATTGCCGCGAACTGATCGACGCCATTCTGGCCGAAGGCGGTCAAAAAGTTCCCGCCATCGTCCGCCGCGTCGATAACGACCCGGAACACGATTACGAGGTCATCGCTGGCTCGCGTCGCCACTGGGCCATTTCGTGGCTGCGCGCCAACAACTATCCGGACATGATGTTCCTGGCGCAGGTCTATGCGCTGGACGACGAGTCGGCCTTCCGTATCTCCGACATCGAAAACCGCGCACGCAAGGACGTCTCGGATTTCGAGCGCGCCCGCACCTATCTGGCGGCGCTTGATCAGCACTATGGCGGCAAGCAGGTGCGTATGGCCGAACGCCTGCGTCTGTCGAAGGGCTGGCTGTCGAAAATGCTCAGCGTCGGCGCCCTGCCCGACTGGGCCGTGGCGGCCTTCGCCAGCCCCGCCGATATCCAGCTCGCCACCTGCTACCCGCTGGCGCAGCGCATTCAGTCGCTGGAAGCCGCCAACGACACGGAGCTTCTGCAGCTGATGAAGTACGCCGCCGAGGAGCTGGCCAAGTTGCAGGTCAGCTTCCGCGGTGGCCCCAGCGTTCCCGCCGCCGAGGTGGTGCGTCAGCTGATGACCGTTGATGCGCCGGCCGCTGCCGAAGACCGCAGCCTGCTCACCCTCCCCGCCCCGTCCGGCCGCCCAGCGCTCAGCGTCATGTCGTCCAACCGCAACGGCGTGTCGCTGCGCCTGCACGCTGGGTCGGGCGCGTCGGCGCGTGAACTGACCGAGCTGTTTCGTAAGGCGCTTGAAGCGCTGGACAAGCAGGGCAAGGGGCTCAGATAAAAAGTTTCTTTGAGGAAACTTTTGGGGTTTGGGGCCTGTGGCCCCAGGTTTTTAATCTTAAAGATCGACTCCAAGATTGTGGGGCCAGTTGGCCCCACACCCCGATACTCAACTAATCCTGAGAATCGGAGTACGAAAAGTTTCCTCTAAGAAACTTTTCGGGGTCCGAGGCCTGTGGCCCCGGTATCTTACTTATCTTCCTCATCATAAATTCAGACATGGCTGACAGGATCATGGCCGAAGACAAGTCCGAACAGATTGATCTCTTCCTGCCCTATCTGGCCGATCTGAGCCTGCGCGATCAGCGCGAGATGATGGAACGGCCCTTCTTCAGTCTGGCCAAATCGAAACGCCTCAAACCCATCGACTACACCTCGCCCGACGGCAAGGTGTGGGTGCACGTCTCGGCCAATCCCGACTATGGCATGGCGACCATCTGGGACGCCGACATCCTGATCTATTGCGCCAGCGTGCTGAACGACCTCAAGCAGCGCCGCGTCAACGATATCCCGCGCACGCTGAAAATCATGCCCTATGACCTGCTGCGCTCCATCGGCCGGCCTATATCTGGCCGATCCTATGAGCTTTTGGGGCAGGCGCTTGACCGGCTGCAATCAACGACCGTCAAGACCAATATCCGATCAGACCTGCGCCGTGAGGCCACCTTCTCCTGGCTCGATAACTGGAGCCAGTTGGTCGATGAAAAGACCGACCGCTCACGCGGCCTGAGCCTGTCGCTGTCCAGCTGGTTCTATGAGGGCGTCCTGATGAATGGCGGCGTGCTCTCCATCGACCGCGCCTATTTCGATATCACGGGCGGGCGCGAGCGTTGGCTGTACAAGGTCGCCCGCAAACACGCCGGCGGGGCAGGCGAGGGCGGCTTTGCCATCGCCCTGCCGACCCTGTTTGAAAAGTCCGGGGCCGAGGGCCAATACCGTCGTTTCAAGTTCGAAATCGCCGCCATCGTGCGCCGTAACGACCTGCCGGGCTACGACCTCAGCCTGACCGAAGCCGCCACCTCGCGCGAACCGCTGCTGCATATGGTGCGCCGCGACGCCAGCCCCGCGCCCGTCGAAGTGGTCAAACCGGCGGCCAGACCCAAACCCGTCAGCGCCAATGACGAACCGCGCGGCTATATCACCGAAGACACGCTCGACCACCTGCGCAAACACTATCGCGGCTGGGACTTCCACGCCCTGCACGCCGACTTCCGCGCCTGGCTGAGCGAAAGCGCCGAACGCGCCCCCGACCGCTATCAGAGCGCCTTTATCGGCTTCGTCAAACGCTATCACGAAAAGAACCGTCATCAGTTGCGGGCCTAGGTTTTGAGAAGGTAAGGGGAAAGAACGCAGGGGCCTCAGGCCCCTGCACCCCTATACGCTCAGGGTTCAACAGTCTTCGGGCGAAGCCCCTTCCCCTATTCACCACACACTCATCAGCGCCTTCTGTGCACCCGGTTATGGGGTGCAGGGGCCCGCGGCCCCTGCGTCTTTCATCTTCTTTCTTTTCGCTCCCCCTCCAAAGCGTTCCCGAAGTGACGAATCACTCTGCGGCTTTTGACGACAAACCGTCACAAAAACCGAATCTGTTGACAGGAAGGGAATCGGTTTGAACGAGTTTTGCGAAGGGGGGAGCCAAATTGATTCAAAAACCAGGGCCCTGCACGGGAGTTTCGACACATCGGGAACGGTCTTTGGCACATCAGGAACAATCCCCTGACACTTCGGGAACGCTGCCTTTGATACTTCGGGAACGCAGACGCGATACAACGGGAACGCTGTGGACGCCTAGCCAGATGAATCTATTGCGGATTTGAGGTTTCGGCGGGCGTTTAACTCTGTAACTTAAGACTCTTGAACGTCTCTAACGCCTTCAGAGGTTTAGATATGGAAAAGGGTCGAAGGGGCGTTTTGACAAGGGCCGGGTAGGGCGATAGGGTAATTGTAAGACATAATCACAATGGGATGCCGAAATGCCAAAACCGACCTCTTTATCGCGCCGTCTGTTTATCGGGACCGCGGCCGCTGCGAGCCTGAGCGCGCCTGTCATTGCACAGGCCAAAAGCGCGCCAATCATCAACCCGATCATCAAGCAGCGCGCCGATCCGCAAATCCTCAAACACAGCGACGGCTATTATTATTTCATGGCGACTGTGCCGGAATATGATCGTCTGGTCATCCGCCGGGCGAGGACGCTGGGGGGACTGTCGGCGGCCGAAGAGGTGGTGGTATGGCGGCGTCCGACCGAGGGCAAGATGGGTGGCTATATCTGGGCGCCGGAGTTGCATCATTTCGACGGCCAGTGGCGGCTTTATTTCGGGGCAGGGGACAAGGGCGAGCCGTTCCGCGTGCGCACCTACGTCATATCGACGGCGGAATCCAATCCGCTGACCGCGAAGTGGAATGCGCCGGTGCCAGTGCAGATGCCTTGGGACACCTTTAATCTCGACGCCAGCCTGTTTGAGCATCGGGGCGTGACCTACATGATATGGGCGCAGAAGGAGCCCGGCATCGACACCAATTCCAACCTCTACCTCGCGCCTCTGGCCACAGCGACGACCTTTGCGAAGACGCCCGTGCGCCTGACCATCCCGACCTATGACTGGGAGACGGTGAAGTACAAGGTCGCCGAAGGCCCCGGGGTGCTGATCCGCAACGGCCGCGTCTTTGTGACCTATTCGGCTTCGGCGACCGACCACAACTATTGTCTGGGCCTTCTGACGGCCAAGGCCGATGCCGATCTGATGGACCCGGCCTCGTGGAGCAAGTCGCCCGTGCCGGTCTTCGTCAGCTCTGAGAAGAACAACATCTGGGGGCCGGGGCACAATGGCTTCACCGTCGATGAGCGCGGCCGCGATGTGATCGTCTATCACGCCCGCGACTACAAGGAGATCAAGGGCAACTCGCTTTTTGACCCCAATCGCCACTCCCGATTGCAATATGTGAAGTGGCGTAAGGATGGCACCCCCGATTTTGGTGAACCCGTGACCGTGGGACCGCTGAAACGGTGAATTTCTGATTCAAAATCAGAGTCTTAACGGCATAGCGGGTGTTTATTTAGGTGTTCGCATCAGTGAGGCGCTCAGAAGGCGCGTGAGCGGCCTTCGAATGTTTTTCCGATGTCATATGGCCAAAACGCAAAAATTCGCCGTACGGGCCTCTGAATGCCCTTGACGCGGATTTGTGATTTTTGCCGTGTTGCAAGAAGAAAGACCGAAGGGGCCACAGGCCCCTTCACCCCATAACCGGGAGCACACACGGCAAGCGACGCGCAGAGGCGAATAGGCAGGGGGCTTCGCCCGAAGACAGGTTCGCACCGCGTTTCGGGGTGCAGGGGTCACGACCCCTGCATTCTTGTTCATGTTCGAACAAAGTGAATTTCCGAACATATCAAACCCGTCATGTTAAAAAAATCACATTTTCATAACATGTTCCGGGTTTCATGTTAAAACAGTCGCCATGTTGATCCCAACCTATGCCATTCCCGATCTACCGCCTCCCGTCGAGTTGGAAACCGTGCGTGTTTACAAAGCACTGACACGGGCCAGTCGTGCGCTTGCTGATCTCAAAGGTCAGGCCCGCACTATACCCAATCAGGGCATATTGATCGACACCCTGGCCTTGCAGGAGGCCAAGGCGTCTTCGGAAATTGAGAATATCGTTACAACGCAGGATGAGCTGTTTCAGGCAGACCTGTTCCCGGATGACCCGCAATCCCCGGCCGCCAAGGAGGTGGCGCTTTATCGGGATGCCTTGCGGCTGGGATACGACCGGCTCCGTCAAACAGACGGATTGATACCCAATGCGGCCCTGATCGAGATGTTCAGGCGGCTCAAGGGGCGCAATGACGGCTTTCGGGTTGTGCCGGGCACTGCGCTAAAAAACGAGATGACGGGCGAAACCGTCTTCGTCCCGCCGCAGGACGGACAAGCCATTCTGGGCCACATGGCCGGGCTGGAACGCTTCATTAATGATGATGAGTTGTCGGCGCTCGATCCACTGATCAAGATGGCGCTGATCCATCATCAGTTTGAAAGTATACATCCTTTTCCGGACGGGAATGGGCGGATCGGTCGAATCCTCAATGTGTTGTACCTGACACGGACAGGTTTGCTGGATATTCCGATCCTGTATCTGTCGCGCCATATAACCCGTCACAAGGCGGACTATTATCGCCTGCTGCAAGCCGTGCGTGATGAGGGCGCGTGGGAAGACTGGGTTGTTTTCATGCTGGAGGCCGTGGCGGAAACCGCGGCCACCACGGTACGACTGGTTGAGGGCGTCCGGGAACAGATGGCCCGTGTAAAGCATCGGATGCGAGAGGACTTACCCAAACTCTACAGCCAGGACCTGCTGAACAATCTGTTCCGCCACCCTTACACCCGCATTGAATACGTCCAGAATGATTTGGGGGTGACCCGTCAGACGGCGGCGCGTTATCTCGATACGCTGGCGGAGCAGGGTTTTGTCGAAAAGCATCGCTCTGGCAAAAGCAACTATTATATCAATAGCGAGTTGGTGCGGCTGTTCCTTGAAGTGTCTGAAAGCCGTTGATCAGATGAAAAGATCGAAGGGGCCGCAGGCCCCTTCACCCCATAACCGGGAGCGCGAACGGCAAACCAAGTGCAGAGGTCAATAGGGCAGGGAGCTTCGCCCTTCAGGTCTTTCGCACCGCGTTTCGGGGTGCAGGGGTCGTGACCCCTGCGTCTTAAACCCACCCTCAGCCCTTGAGCATCCACTCGTGCTGCGGATCGTTGCGGAAGATCCAGCGGCGTTCCGGCCCGGCCATGACGTTCAGATAGTAGAGGCTGTAGCCATGCGGCGCGCCCACCGGGTGATAGCCGCGCGGGACCAGCACCACGTCGCCGTCTTCGACCAGCACCGCCTCATCGAGGCTGCGGTCGTCGGTATAGACGCGCTGAAAGCCGAAGCCCTGCGGCGGGTTGATACGGTGATAGTAGGTTTCTTCGAGTTGCGTCTCCAGCTCTGGCTCAGCGCTGTCGTGCTTATGCGGCGGGTAGCTCGACCAGTGACCGGCGGGGGTGACCACCTCGACCACCAGCAGGCTGTGGGCCGGGCGGTCCTGCGGCAGGATGTTGCGGATATAGCGGGTATTGGTGCCCTGACCGCGCACTTCCCGCGACATGTCTGAGGCCGCGATCTGGCGCACCGTGTCACCAACCTGACCCGGCGCGGTACAGACGGCCAGTTCGAACGCGTCCACGGCGGTAACGGCATAGGCGGTCGCTGGCGGTACAAAGACGGCGCCCGGCGGCGCATCCTCGAACGGCGAGCGGCGACCACCCACGGCGGCGAAATCCTCCGTTCCGACCGCGATGTTGGCCGTGCCGCTGACGATCACGAGGCAGGTTTCGCGCGTTTCTTCCTGTCCGCGATAGGTCTGACCGGCCACAAGCCGCACCAGCGTGAAACCGACATAGGTCCAGCCTGCCGACTGCGGCGTGATGACGGTGACGCGGCCTTCGGCATCGGGCGGGGCCGGGCGAACGCGCAGATGGCTCATCGGGCGCCCTCTGACAGTCCGGCGGCCTGAGCGGCGGTGCGCAGGGTTTTCAGCCCCATATCGGCATAGGCGCGTGGATCGGCCTTGGCCGGGTCCTGCTCGGCCTCAATGATGATCCAGCCCGCATAGTCTATGCGTTTCAGGCCCCGCATGATGCGGTCAAAGTCAATCGAGCCGTCGCCCGGCACGGTGAACATACCGGCCAGCACACCGTTGAGGAAGCTGTCCTCAGCCCCTGCGGTGCGCTCAAACACGGCCTGACGCACATCTTTGCAGTGGACGTGGACGATACGCTCCGGATGGCTGTCGATCAGGCCATAGGGGTCGATACCGCCCAGAACCGCGTGGCCCGTATCGAGCGTGACCCCCACATTGGGCGTCGTATGGATCAGAAACGCCGTCAGGTCCGCTTCGTCCTGCACAACCGTGCCCAGATGGTAGTGGTAGGCGAGCTTGAGGCCGTGTCCGTTGACATAGTCTGCGACCGCGCTCAGTCGCGCCCCAAAACGGGCCCAGCCCTCGGCATCAAGATGCGGGCGGTCTTTCAGCGGGATGTCCTTCTGACCGTGGATGGCATTGCTCGTTTCGGCGATGACGAAGACGCGGCTGCCCATGGCTTTCAGAAGCGCCAGATGCCCTTGCAGGGCCGCGATTTCGGCCTCGGCGTCGCGCGTCAGAAGCTCGCAGCTATACCAGCCGCCGACCAGTTCCAGCCCGTAGCCACCCAGCAAGGCCTTCAGCACCGCAGGGTCTTTGGGGAATTTTCCGCCCAGCTCCGACCCGGCGAAACCGACCTCGGCAATGTCTTTCAGAACGCTGTCGAGCGGCGTATCGCCGCCCAGTTCGGGCATGTCGTCATTGATCCAGGCAATGGGGCTGACGCCGAAGGTAATGGTCATGAGGGGGCCCTGAGTGTTTTGAGTTTTTGTTCATAGGCGCTGCGGGCGGCACGGACAGCGGCAGAGTCGGAGACTTCGGGGACGGCCACGTCCCACCATGTTCCGCCTTCGCTCAGCCCTTGCGTGGCCTCGGTTTCGATGAGGATCAGATTGACACCGCCGCGGGTTCTGGCGGCTTCGATGGCGCTTTCCAGTGCGTCGATGGAGGCCGCGTGCACGGCATGGGCCCCCATGGCGCGGGCGTGCGCCACGAAGTCGATATCGGGCAGGGTTGCGTGGTGACTGTCGGCGAGGCGGTTGTTGAACGGCGCTCCGCCCGTCGCCTTTTGCAGGCGATGGATACAGCCAAAGCCGCGATTGTCGATCAGGATGACGGTCAGGCGCACGCCCATCATGACGGCGGTGGCCAGTTCCGAATTCATCATCATATAGCTGCCGTCGCCGACCAGCACATAGACCTCGCGCTCTGGCTCGGCCATGGCCACGCCCAACCCGCCGGCAATCTCATAGCCCATACAGGAATAGCCGTATTCCATATGATAGCCACCGCTCTGGCGCGTGCGCCACAGCTTGTGCATATCCCCGGGCAGGCCTCCGGCGGCAGCCACGACCACGGCGTTTTCGGGGGTACAGTGCATCAGCGCGCCCAGAACCTGCGCTTCGGTGGGCGTGCCCTGAGCCGCCATCACCGCGTCGGCGCGCGCCTCCCAGACGGTGCGGGCCGCGCTCAGGCGCTCAGTCCAGTCCTGCGGAGCCTGATAGCCGCTCGCGATCTGCGACAGGACGGTCTTGGCGTCGCCAATGACGGGCAGGGCGTCGAACTTGTGCGCGTCAAACGCCGCCGTATTGATCGAGGCGATGCGCGCTTGCGGGAAGAGGGCAGCGGAACCGGTCGTGAAGTCCTGAAGACGTGTGCCGATGGCGATGATCAGGTCGGCCTCGCGCGCCGCCTGATTAGCGGCATCCGTCCCGGTGACGCCGATGGCCCCCAGATTGAGCGGGTGGTCGTAGGGCAGGGCGCCCTTACCGGCTTGCGTCTCACAAAAGGGAATGCGGTGGCTTTGGCAGAAGGCCGACAGGGCGCTTTCGGCCTGACTGTAGCGCACACCGCCCCCGGCGATGACCAGCGGGCGTTTGGCCTCAGTCAGCGCCTGTTGCAGGTCGGCCAGATCATGGGCATCAGCCGGCGCCCGCCGGAAGGGCCACAGACGGGGCTCAAAAAAACGTTCAGGATAGTCAAAGGCTTCGGCCTGCACATCCTGACACAGGGCCAGCGTCACCGGACCGCAGTTGGTCGGATCGGTCAGCACAGCCATGGCGGCGGGCAGGGCCTTCAGTATCTGTTCCGGGCGGGTGATGCGGTCGAAATAGCGTGAAACGGGTCGGAAACAGTCATTGGCCGAGACGGTGGCGTCACCGAACGCTTCGATCTGCTGCAAGACCGGGTCGGGGCGGCGGTTGGCATAGACGTCACCGGGCAGGAAGAGGACCGGCAGGCGGTTGACGTGGGCGACGGCGGCGGCGGTGACCATATTGGTCGCCCCCGGCCCGATGGAGGTGGTGCAGGCAAAGGCGCGCCGGCGCGCCATCTGTTTGGCGTAGGCGATGGCCGCGTGCGCCATGCCCTGTTCGTTATGGGCGCGATAGGTCGGCAGGCGATCGCGCACCGCATAGAGGGCTTCGCCCAGACCGGCCACATTGCCATGCCCGAAAATGGCCCAGACGCCGGCAAAGAAGGGCACGGGGCCGTCCTCTGAGTCGATCATCTGCACGGCCATCCAGCGCGTCAGGGCCTGAGCCATGGTCAGTCGGATAAGGGTCATGGCGTCTCTCCTGCTCAGCTTTGCGGCTGACGGATGGTCCGCCACCCGTCCACCAGCCGCGACAGCTTGTCTGCCATGGCGGCGGTGGCGGCGTCATCATCCATTTCGCCACGCAGCCACTGGGCTGCGACATCGTGGAAGATGGTGCGGCCGATGGCAAAGCCCTTGACGCGCTCAAAGCGGGCCGCCACCGCAAAGGCCTCCAGAAGCTCGTTTTCGGGGGCGGAAAGGCCCAGCACCACGACGCCGCGGCACAGGGGGTCATTGTCGGCAATGACGGCTTCGATATTTTGCCAGTTGTCGGCGTCCGCGACGGGTTCCAGCTTCCACCAGTCGGGCTTGATGCCAAGGTCGTACAGGCGCTGCATCCCCCGCGCGCGGGTCATCGCATCGGACGCCATACCGGTGGGCAGGATCAGTTCCAGCAGCAGTTCGTGACCTGAGCGACGGCAGGCGTCATAGAGGGTTATCAACTGACGTTCCTGCTCGTCGCGCAGGTCTTTCTCGTCGTCGGGATGGTAGAGGACCAGGCATTTGACCACCTGATTGACGGGCCAGGTATGCAGGTCGAGCCCGACATCGGCCCCGGTTTCAAATTGCAGCGGCCTTGATTTCGGCACCTCAACCGGGCGGCCGATCCAGTAGGGCGTATGACCGGCCTCGCTAAGCGCCTCGGCCCCGTAGCGGCCATCGAGTAGTACGCCGAAATCGGCATTGCCCTGCGCCAGACGGTCCACGGCCCGGAGCGCCAGCCGTTTGAAGGCCGACACGCGCGAGAGGTCTGCCCCGAAATCGCTGGCCATCTCCTCGAACTGGAAGCGGTGATCAATGGCGAGGATCATCAGGGCGTCGTAATCGCGGTGGCGGGTGCGTGCCCAGTGCAGGTGATCCAGCGCGCTTTGGGCTTCGTGCGTCATCGGGTGCGGCGCGGCCATGAAGGCCTGCAATTCGTCAAAGGTCGGCATGGCCGGGGCGCACGAATGGCGGGTGACCACCAGCGCGCCACAGGCATTGGCCCAGCGACCGCAGGTGGCGAGGTCTTCGCCGCCCAGCCAGCCGCGCAGGAAACCGGCGCTGAAGGCATCGCCCGCCCCCAGCACATTCATCACCTCGATAGGAAAGCCCGGTACGACCAGCCCGTCAGCGATGCGGTCAGGGACCTCACCGGGGAAGATGGCGCAGCCATCCGGCCCGAGCTTGCACACCAGTATGGCGTTTGTCTGGGCGCGGATGGCCTTGAGGGCGGTAATCACATCCTCATGGCCGCCCAGAATGCGTACCTCTTCCTCGGTGCCGATAATCAGGTCACACAGAGGGGTAACGGTGGCCAGCCGTTGCGTCACTTCGGCATCGGCCACGTAGCGCTGCTCGCCCATATCGCGGGTCGTCAGCCCCCACAGAACCGGGCGGTAGTCGATGTCAAAAGCGATCTGCCCGCCGGCGGCCTTGATCTGCCGCACGGCCTCCAGACTGGCGGCAAAGACGCCCGGCTGCGACAGGTGGGTGCCATCGATGACCAGCGCGCGTGCCGAGGTCAGCCATGAGGTATCAATATCGGCCATGTCGATGGCCATGTCGGCGCAGTCTTCGCGATAAAAGATCAGCGGGAAGGTGTCCTTATCGACGATCCCCAGCAAAACAAGGGCGGTCAGACGCGCCGGATCGGTCACAACGCCGGTCGTATCCACGCCTTCGCGGCGCAGGGCCTCAAGAATGAAACGGCCCATATGGTCGGCCCCGACGCGTGTGATCAGCCCGGCCTTCAGCCCCAGCCGCGCCGCACCGATGGCCGTATTGGTCGGGCTGCCGCCGACATATTTGGCAAACGACGCCATGTCTTCGAGACGGCCGCCGATCTGCTGCCCGTACAGGTCCACACTGGACCGGCCCAGCGTGATGACATCCAGTCCGCCAAGGGGGTGAGCGCCCATAAAACCTCCCACGAGGCCCTTGAAGCGGCCTCTTTTGGAATGTTTATTTCTTTATTTGAAATTTTGCAATTACCATTTCAAAACGATTTTACCCTTTCGATTGAAGCGGAATGATCTTTTCGGGATCATTCCGCTCAAGCCGCCATTGAGGCGGCGGCCAAGGTGGCGTAGCCGCCGCCCGGCGAGGGGCAAAAACAAAGCCTAAAGCCCTATGTTTATAGGGCTTTAGGTGGCGAAGGCGTAGGCGACGACGAGGGACTGCGCCAGACACAGGGGCGCGGTAAGCGAGCGGAAGGCGCGCACTTCGGACTCGCGCAGCAACAGGCTCTGGTGCCCCGGCTTGACGAGGGGGGAGACGTTGGAATCGGTGATCGACAGGACCTGCGCGCCGCGTTCAAGCGCCAGCGCATGGCAACGCACGGTTTCCTCGGCATAGGGTCGGAAACTGATGGCAATCAGCAGGTCTTCGGCGCGGATACCTCGCGCCTGCTGCTCCCACAGGCCGCCCGCGCCATCGAGAAACACCACGCGCTTACCGGCGCGCTGAAGGGCATAGGCCAGGTAGGCGGCAATCGGAAAGGCGCGGCGGAACCCGGCAATATAGACGTTGTCGGCAGCGATAATGGCCTCGACACTGGTGCGAATCTGCTCGGCAGACACGCTTTGCCGCAAATGGGTGAGGGCCAGAATATCGGCCTCGGCAAACTCGTCCAGAATGGTGCTGAGGCCTTCGTCTCCCATGCCCTCAGAGGCCCCAAAGGCGCGCGCCCGCTCGCCATAGGCCAGACTGATGTGGCTGGACAACAATTCATCGCGGATGACCTTCTGCATCTGAGAGGCGCCGGCATAGCCCAGCGTCTTGGCAAAACGTACCAGTGTCGAAGGCTGAACGTCGGCGCGTTCGGCGACCACAGCCAGCGTTTCAAAGGCCACGTCCTCAGGCTTGTCCAGCACGAAGCTGGCCACCTGCTTCATGCGCCGCGAGGCGTCGTCATACTGGCGCATAATCGCCGTGCGCAAGGCATCGAGCGTTTGCGGTGCATCACCGCCGGGCAGGGCGTCTTCGGGGATTTCCGTTGGGTGTGGGCTCATCGGGGCGCTCCGCCGTTGAGAAGGGAATCAGGCATTTTCCAAGTTGACACAATATGGAATATTTGTTCCAAAACACAAAGCCAAACATGGAACCCTTTTCTAAGGCTTGGGTTTCAAAAATGGAATAAATATTTCAAAGCGGGATCAGGCCTGCCGCCAGACCCAAACCAAAGGAAACGCAATGTTTGAAGTGGCTGTTATCGGGGCCGGGCGTATCGGTCGTATCCACGCCAGAAATGTCGCCGCGCACCCGGCTTTGCACCTGAAGGCCATTGTCGATCCGGTGGGCGACAGTGCGGCGGAACTGGCCAGGGCGCTGGGGTCTGAGGTTTCGACCTTTGAGGCCGTATTGGCCGATCCGAACGTCAAGGGCGTGGTCATCGCCTCACCGACGGATCAGCACCTGACGCAGACGCTTCAATGCATCGCGGCGGGCAAGGCGGTCCTGTGCGAAAAGCCGCTGGATCAGGATCTGGAGACGGCGCGCGGGGCCGCCGCGCAACTGGGTGGGGACAAACCGCTTCTGCTGGGCTTCAATCGCCGTTTCGACCGCCATTTCGGGGCGCTGAAACAGCAGCTTGAGGCCGGGCGTATCGGCGCGCTGGAAAGCCTGTTGATCGTCAGCCATGATCCCGCGCCGCCGCCGGTGTCCTACGTCAAGGTATCGGGTGGCCTGTTCAAGGACATGGCTATCCACGATTTCGACATGGCGCGCTTTATTCTGGGCGAGGAGATCGTTGAGGTCTATGCGGCGGCGGCCTGTCTGGTCGATCCGGCCATCGGTGAGGCGGGGGATGTGGACACCGCGAAGACGACGCTGAAAACCGCCTCAGGCCGTCTGTGCGTCATCAGCAATTCGCGCCGTTCCGGCTATGGCTACGATCAGCGCCTCGAAGCCTATGGGCAGAAGGGGCTTCTGAAAGCCGATAATGTGCTGGAAAGCACGGTGGCGCACTGGGGGGCCGAAGGCCCGGTGCTCGATGCCTTCCAGAACTTCTTCCTCGACCGCTATGCCGAGGCCTATCGCAGCGAAATCGCGCACTTTGCCGACATCGTCGCGGGTAAGGCCAAGCCGATGGTGGGCTATGACGACGCCGTGCGCGCGCTGGAACTGGCCGAAGCGGCGGCCTATTCGGTCGCCACCGGTCAGGTCGTCAGGGTTTAGTAAACTTGGTGGCCCAGCCGGAGGGTTGGGCCGTCATATCCAGCTCCAGCGTACCGCCCTTGATCAGCTCGGCGTGGGTGAGCCACGCGCGGTCGATCGCCTTGCCGTTCAGACGCGCACCGGCGACATAGAGATTGGCTTCTGAGGTCTTGGGCGCGACGATCTGAAACGTCTTGCCGCCTTCAAGGTGAATGGTCGTCTTCCGGAACAGGGGCGACCCGATGTAGTAGAAGGGCTGCCCCGCATTGGGATAGAGCCCCAGACTGGCCCACACGTACCATGACGACATGGTGCCGGCATCGTCATTGCCCGGCAGGCCATTGCGTGTCGGCTTATAGTGCACAGACAGGATACGCCGTACCCGCTCGACCGTGCGATCCGGACGCCCGGCGTGGATATAGAGCCAGGGGGCCAGAATATCGGGCTCATTGCCCTGAAGATAATAGCCTTCGTCAAACAGGCGGTCGAGCCAGCGCACAAAGCCTTCGCGCCCGCCGGTTTTGGCCATCAGCCCATCGACATCGTGCGGCACGTAGGTCGAATATTGCAGCGAATTGCCCTCATAGAAGGGGGCCTCCCACCACGGGCCGGACTTGTCCGGATAGTCATAGGTGCAGGTGAAGTTTTCCAGCCAGCGCCCGTCGGCATAGCGCGGGCGGATGCAGCCCAGATCATCGTCCCACAGTTTTTTCCACGCCTCAGCGCGCTTGAGATAGCGCGCCTGATCGGCTTTTTCACCCAGATGCGCGGCAACGGAGGCAATGGCGAAGTCGTTATAGGCGTATTCGAGCGTGCGCGACGCCGAGCGCGTCTGGCGCATCGACACATAGCCCAAAGACAGATAGTCCTTCAAAACGCGGCCCTGAAGGAAGGGCTTGTCGCTTTCGACCTCGCCATTCTTAAGCAAGGCGGCATAGGCCTGTTTGACATCAAAGCCACCGAGGTTTTTGACCACGGCATCGGCGATCAGCACGTCGCCATTTGACCCGCCCTGCGTCATGCCGTTGGCCCCGGCGATGCGTGAATCCGGCAGCCAGCCCGTATGGGCATAGGTGTCAATCAGCGAGCGGATCATGTCGCGCTGGCGCTGCGGCTGGATGACGGTCAACAGCGGATGCAGGGTGCGGAACGTATCCCACAGCGTATAGAAATCCTCGTAATGGGGCTCGTTTGAGTTCCACCACACGTTCTCGCCGCTCAGGTCGTGCGGCATGGTGTGGCTGCGGTAGAGCCCCGAATAGAAGTTGCGTCTCTGGGTGTCGTCGCCACCTTCGACCTCGATTTTGGCAAGCGCGCCGTTCCACAGATCGCGCGCCCTGGCGTGCTGCGCATCGAAGTCCCAGCCGGGCAGTTCGGCGGCCAGATTGGCTTTGGCCTTGTCAACGCTGATGAAGGAGACGGCCAGCTTCATCTGCACGACAGAGCCGTTCGTCGTATCGAACGTCATGAAGCCGCCCAGCCGGTTGGAAAACTCCTGCTCGGTGTCGTATTCGATCATCAGCCCCTGACGGTTGGCCGCGCTCTTGGTCTGATTGCCGCCGTCCAGACGCCCGGTGCCGATCTGAATCTGGGCCTCGCCCTGTCGGGCCTTCCACGCCCCGTATTTGACCGCCGGGCGGTCGAACACAGCGTAGAAGTAGAGCTTATAGGGGGCGGGGTTCCAGCCGCCTTCAAAGCTGGCCCAGCCGGAGAGGGTGTGGTCGTCCACCACCTCGACCTGTGCCGCCGTGGTGCGCTGACCGCTGCCGCGCAGGCCGATGACCGAGGTGGCGTCGAGCACAAACTGACCCGGCGCGCCCTTGGGGAAGGTCACGCGCTGAAAGCCCACAAGCCGCGAGGCCGTCAGTTCGACACGCACGGCCTTTGCCGGATCATTGGCCAGCGTTACGGCGTAATAGCCGGGCGAGGCCGTCTCATCGTGCTTGGCGAAGACCAGATGGTTGACGCCCAGTTCCCCAGAGGTCGGGGTGACGCGGAAATTGCCGTACTTGCTGGTGCCGCCGGTGCCGGTGACGTGGGTGTAGCTGAAGCCCAGAATGGCGCTTTTGGAGTCGTAGCCATTGGTGTCGCCATTGGCCGTATCCGGGCTTAAGGAGATAAAGCCAAAGGGGATGCCCGCGCCGGGGACCGTGTTGCCGCCGTCATCGACACCGACAAAGGGATTGGCCAGCGCCGTATAGTCCGGGGTGGCCGTCTGCTGCGCCACAGCCGGGACGCTGAGGGTGCACAGAGCCGCTGCCAATATCAGGGCGCAGACCGAACCGCTGCGTTTCAAACCATAGGACATGCGATCAGACCTTTCCGCGATGTGATTTGGCGTAGGCATCGAAGGCCACGGCTGCGACGATGATCAGGCCGATCACCACCTGCTGGAAATAGGACGAAACGTGCATGATGACGAGCCCGTTCGACAGCACCCCGATCAGCAGCGCTCCGATCAGCGTGCCGCGGATATGGCCCGCCCCGCCCGACAGGCTGGCCCCGCCGATGACGACCGAAGCGATGACGCGCAGCTCGTAATTGATGCCTGCCACGGCCTCGGCTGAACCGAGCCGTGCCGACAGCAAAAAGCCTGACAGCCCGGCCAGAAAGCCAACGATGACATAGACGCTGATCAGTATGGCCTTGACATTGATCCCGGCCAGCCGTGCGGCCTCGGCATTGCCGCCCACCGCATAGACTTGCCGCCCGAAGCGCGTGTAGCGCAGCGTCACATGCCCGGCCAGCGCCACGAGTGCAAACAGGATGACCGGCACCGGCACACCGAGGACCGTCCCTGTGCCCCACCAGCGATAGCCGGCATCAAAGCCGGAAATCGGCCCGCCGTCATTGAGGATCAGGGTCGCCCCGCGCCAGATGGTCATCCCCCCCAGCGTCACGATAAAGGCGGGCACCTTAAGCCAGGTTATCGTCTTGCCGTGCGCATAGCCTGCCGCCAGACCAATGGCCGAGGCGACGCTGAGCGCCACCAGCCATTGCGGCAGGTCACCGCCCATATGCTGCACCACCCAGGCGGCGGCAATCGCCGCAAAGGCCAGCAGCGAGCCTACCGCCAGATCGACCCCGGCGGTGAGGATGACAAAGGTCATGCCGACGGCAATGACGCCATAGATCGACACCTCGGTCAGGATGTTGAGGGCATTGCGCAGCGACAGAAAACGCGGGTTCCACGCCGCGAACCCGATAATCAGCAGCAGCAGGAACAGGGTCGTCCCCCACGTCCGCAAAAAGGCCACCGTGTCGAAGGGTGGTTTGGCCGGGGGCGCAGACGGGTCAGGGGCGGGGGCAGGGGTGGACGTCATCAATGGGACTCAAGGGTTGGGGGCTTGGGGGGCGCTGCCGGTGGCCATCAGCGCCATCAGGGTTTCTTCATCGGCGGCGCAGGCTTCCAGCGTGCCGGTGATGCGGCCTTCGCGGAAGACGATAATGCGGTCGCTGACGGCCATCACTTCGGGCAGTTCTGAGGAGATGACGATGACCGCCATGCCCTCAGAGGCCATGTCGAACAGAACCTGATGCACGTCGGCCTTGGCACCGACATCGATGCCGCGCGTCGGCTCATCGACGATCAGCACCTTGGGCGACAGAGCCATGCAGCGCGCCAGAAGCACCTTTTGCTGATTGCCGCCAGACAGGGTGCCGATGGCCGCTTCGGCACTGCTCATGCGGATGCGCAGCTTCTGCCGGAAGGTTTCGACGAGGCGTCGCTCGGCCCCTTCATCGACAAAGCCGCCGGGACGCGACAGGGCCTTCAGGCCCGATAGGGACAGGTTATGGCGGATGGAGTGATCGAGGAAGCAGCCTTGCTGCTTGCGGTCTTCGGGCACCAGCGCGATCCCGGCGCTCAGCGCCTGCGCAGGTGACTGAATGTCGAGAGCGCGGCCACACAACTGGATGCGTCCGCTATCTTTTCTATCGGCCCCGTAAAGCACGCGCGCCAGATCGGTGCGGCCCGCGCCGACCAGCCCGGCCAGACCGACGATTTCCCCGGCGTGCACCTCAAAAGAAATATTGTCGAGCGAGGTGCCACGTGCCTCATGCGCGCCGCGTCGGCGGCTGACCCCTTCGATGCGCAGCACCGGCGTTGGCGCGACCTGACGCGCGGGGCGCTTGAGAAAGGCGACATCGCGCCCGATCATCAGGCGCACCATGTCGTCGATACTGACGTCTGACACCTGACCGCTGGACACAAAGCGCCCATCGCGCAACACCGTATAGGCGTCGCAGATGGCCTTCACCTCTTTCAGGCGGTGGGTGACATAGATGACGGCGATGCCGCGCGCCTTCAGCGTGCCGACAGTGCGGTGCAGGATGTCCACCTCACGCGGGCTGAGCGCCGCCGTGGGTTCATCCATGATGATCAATTTGGCCTGAAGCGTCATGGCTCTGGCGATTTCGACCATCTGCTGATCGGCGACATTGAGGCGGCTGACCTCCAGATCGGGATCAAGGCTGAGGCCCAGATCGTCCAGTATGCGGCGGGCATCCGCGCGCATCCGTCGGTGATCAATCAGGCCCATGCGCAGGGGTTCACGCCCCAGATAGAGGTTTTCGGCGACGCTCAGAAAGGGCTGGAGGTTGAACTCCTGATAGATGGTGACAATGCCCGCCTTTTGCCGCTGGCTGGGCGTATCGTCCGGGCGGAGAGGCTTTCCGTCAAAGGTGAGCTGCCCGCCGTCGCTGCCCTGCGCCCCGGCAAGGATTTTCAGCAGCGTTGATTTGCCCGCGCCGTTTTCGCCCAGCAGGGCATGAACCTCGCCCGGTTCGACGCGCAGGCTTGCCCCGCCCAGCGCCACGACACCGGGGAAACGCTTGGTGATGTCACGGGCTTCGAGCAGGGCCATGACCGGCCTACTTCACTTCGCCGATGCGCGACGCCTGCGCGAGGGTGTCGCGCGTGATCAGCACCGGCGTCAGGCTTTTGGAGGCGATGGGGGTCTTGTCTTTCAGATTGGCCACCACGGCGCGCAGGGCCGAACGGATCTGTTCGCCCGGATTCTGTTCGACGCTGGCGGCCATTTCGCCGTCGCGGATACGCTTGAGCGCTTCGGGAATGGCATCGAAGCCTAAAACCGCGATCTGCTGCGTCGTAAAGCCCGCGCCGCGAATGGCCTCAAGCGCGCCCATGGCCATGTCGTCATTGAGGCACAGGATGACGTCCGGGTGCGCGCCGCCCATAGAGGTGAGGACGTTCTGGGTGACGCTCAGCGCCTGATCGCGCTTTGAATTGCCGGTCTGTTCGGCGACGATCTGATAGGCTGCGCCGCCCGCCGCAAGGCCCTCATGCACGCCTTTGACGCGCTCAATCGAAGAGGTGCTGCCCGGATCATTGGTGATGACGACGACCTTGGCCCCCTTGGGGTAGGTCTTGACCACCCAGTCGGCCATGGCGCGCCCGCCTTCGACATTGTTGGCCCCGAAATGTGGCACCGGGTGCTTGCCGCCGCCGATCTGACGATCGACGGAGACCACCACGGTCTTTTCGTCGATCAGGGCGTCGGTGGCCGAGGCCAGCGCCTTGGAGTCTGTGGGGGCGATGATCACCGCGGAAATGCCCTGAACGCGCGCGGCCTCCAGATCGGAGACCTGCTTGGAGGAATTGTTCTGACCGTCCAAAACCTGAACCTTGACGCCCAGCTTTTTGGCCTCGTCCTCCAGATCGCGGCGCATGGCGACGAAGAAGGGCTGCGACAGGTCGCTGAAACTGACGACGATACCGTCGGTAGCGGAGGCAGAACCGGATTTCTGACAGGCAGTCAGGCTCAGACCAAGGCCCATACCCAGACTGGCAGCCAGCAGGTGGCGGCGGTTAATCGACATTGAGTTCCTCCCGTGGAACTGTGCGCCTTGCGGCTGCGTCTTGTATTATACGCCGGGGACGAAGGCGTGTGGCAGGGTGCCCCGGACGGACGTGCCGATTGGTCGGCTTTTTTTGTTTGTGTAGTAAATGGAATTTTTATTCCAACGTCAACGCATAGTCGGAATAATGAAGCTGGAATCGTGACTCTGGCCCGCGCGCGGCCATCTTTGGGTGACGGTTTTTGTGCGGGTATAGAAGCGCACGCCGTCCATGCCGTACTGGTTGAGGTCGCCGAAACCGGAGCGCTTCCAGCCGCCGAAGCTGTGATAGGCCACGGGCACCGGGATGGGCACATTGATACCGACCATGCCGACCTCGACCTGTGAGGCGAACTCACGTGCCGCATCGCCATTGCGCGTGAAGATGGCCACGCCATTGCCGTAAGGGTGTTGTGACGGCAGGCGGATGGCTTCTTCCAAGGTCTTGGCCCGCACGATTTGCAGCACCGGGCCGAAGATTTCGTCCTGATAGGTCTGCATGGCGGGCGTCACATGGTCGAACAGGCTGGGGGCCAGGAAGAAGCCCTCCTCATGCCCCTGAAG
>NZ_JAIXSV010000322.1 GCF_027484505.1 Asticcacaulis sp. | reverse complement strand
TGGGGGCCGCGAAATACACCCATCGTGCCTGAACCGGAGAGCTTCGGGGCTTCGGCCGCATGGACCATCAAGGTGCCGCAAGAGGCCCTGAAAGGGGTAGCCGACGTCTATCTGGATGTTGATTATCAGGGCGATGTGGCGCGGCTGTTTTCGGGTCCGCAAATGCTTGACGACGAATACTATATCGGCCGGACGTGGCGTATCGGGCTTAAGCGCTATGCCGACAAACTGGCGCAGCCGCTGACGCTCAGTGTCATGCCGCTGCGCGAGGATTCAAAAGTCTATTTTGACGCCAGTGTGAAACCACAATTCACGGACGGTCAGGTGGCGCGCATCGACGCGATCCGACTGACGCCCGAATACGAATTGACGCTGAAATAGGCCGGAAGTCGGGCACTCAGAGTGCCCACCCGGCTACACACAAGTATCGCATAATAAATCTTATGGGAAATTTAAACGTGCTCAGGCGTGAAACCGTTGAAACGTCCGGGCGTCGGGCCATTTCCGTTTGGTTTTTGCGCCGCCTTTGCCTATATCGCTTGCATGGGAGTTGGCCATGATCCTTGTCATCGATAATTACGACAGCTTCACCTATAATCTGGTGCACTATCTTGCGGAACTCGGCGCGGAAACGCAGGTGTACCGCAACGACGCCCTGAGCGTTCAGGACGCGCTGGCTCTGAAGCCCAAGGCGGTTCTGCTGTCGCCCGGACCGTGCGCGCCGGATCAGGCCGGCATCTGCCTGCCTCTGTTGCGTGCCGCCCCCGAAGATCTGCCGATCTTTGGCGTCTGTCTGGGGCATCAGTCGATCGGTCAGGCCTATGGCGGCGACGTCATCCGCGCCAAGACGCTGATGCATGGCAAGACCAGCCATATCCACCATAAAGACATCGGCCTGTTCAAGGACCTGCCCAATCCGTTTACGGCAACGCGCTATCATTCGCTGGCCATCAAGCGCGAAACTCTGCCCGATGACCTGATCGTCACCGCCTGGACCGAAGACGGCGAAATCATGGGCGTCCAGCACCGCACACGCCCCATCCACGGCGTGCAGTTCCATCCGGAATCCATTGCCACCGAAGGCGGCCATCAGATTCTGGCCAACTTCCTGCGTCTGGCTGGTATCGAGAGCCACAACCTCTATGTCTGACGCCTTCAAACCCTTGCTGGCCAAGCTGGCGGACGGTCAGACCCTGTCTGACGCCGACGCCGAAATCTTCTTTTCCGCCTGCCTGCGCGGCGAACCGACCCCGGCTCAGGTGGCGGCTGCCGTGACCGCCATCCGTCTGCGCGGTGAAACCGTGGGCGAAATCGCTGCCTGCGCCCGCGCCATGCGCGCCGCGGCCAAGAGGCTCGACCATCCCTATGACACGGTCGATGTCTGCGGCACCGGTGGCGATGGGCTGCATACGCTCAACATATCCACAGCTGTAGGCTTTGTGGCGGCCGGCGGTGGCCTGAAGGTCGCCAAGCACGGCAACCGCGCCATCACCTCGAAATCCGGCACGGCGGATGTTCTGGCGGCTCTGGGCGTCAATATCGACGCCACGCCGGAGCAGCAGCGCAAGGCGCTGGACGAAGCCGGTATCTGCTTCCTTTTCGCTGTGGCGCATCACGGGGCGATGAAGCATGTCTCTCCGATCCGTCAGCAGCTCGGTTTCCGCACCATTTTCAACCTTTTGGGCCCCCTCACCAATCCCGCTGGCGCGCGCCGTCAGGTGGTGGGCGTGCCCTCGCCGCGCTTTATAGAGCCGATTGGCAAGGCCTTGGGGCAGCTTGAGGCCGTTCACGCCTGGGTCGTACACGGTTCCGGTCTCGATGAACTGACGACCACGGGCGAAACCGAGGTGGCGGAATGGAAGGACGGCAAGTTACGCCTGTTTAGCATTACGCCCGAAGCGGTGGGGCTGCCGCGCGCGGCGCTGGCCGACATTACGGGCGGCGCTCCGGAACACAATGCGGCGGCGTTGCGGCGGTTGCTGGAGGGCGAAAAAGGCCCCTATCGTGATATCGTCATGCTCAATGCTGCGGCGGCCTTCATGGTCGGCGGGGCGGTTGAGACCCTGCGTGAAGGGCTCGATCACGCTGCCGCCAGCCTCGATGACGGCAAGGCTCTGGCGGCGCTCGACCAACTCGTCACCCTTACAAACAGCTAAGACATGTCTGATATTCTGGAAAAGATCGCCACTTACAAGCGCACGGAAGTCGCCGAACGCAAGCCTGCGGCGTCACTGTCGGCGCTGGAGGCACGCATCAAAGAGGTCAGCGCACCGCGCGGCTTTCAAAATGCGCTGGTGGCCCGCAAACAGCCCAAAAGCCTGTCTCTGATCGCCGAGGTCAAAAAAGCCAGCCCGTCTAAGGGACTGATTCGCGAGGATTTCGAACCGGCCAGCCTAGCGGCGGCTTATCAGGCGGGTGGCGCGTCCTGTCTTTCGATCCTGACCGATGCGCCGAGCTTTATGGGTCACGAATCGCACTTTGTGGCCGCCCGTAATGCCGTCACCCTGCCCTGCATCCGTAAGGAATTCCTTGTCGATGTGTGGCAGGTCGCCGAGTCGCGCAGCCTTGGGGCCGATGCCATTCTTGTCATTATGGCGATGATCGACGACGCCTTGGCCGCCGATCTGATCGCGGCCGCCCATGCCTATGGCATGGACGCGTTGGTCGAGGTGCACGACGCGCCGGAAATGGAACGCGCGCTTAAGCTAACCTCTCCACTGATCGGTATAAACAACCGCAACTTAAGAACTTTTGATGTCGATCTGAAAACGACCGAGGACCTGTCGGACATGGTCGGACCGCAGCACGTTCTGGTCGCCGAAAGCGGTATCTTTACGCCGCAGGACGTGGCACGGCTCGAAAAAACCGGGGCCACTGCCATGCTGGTCGGCGAAAGCCTGATGCGGCAGGGCGACGTTACCCAGGCGGCGAAGAATCTGCTCGCGCCCGCTTGACAAGACTCAAGAACGCATACAGAACACTTTGCACAAGTTCATGACTTGTTCACCATTCATGCGCTAAATATTGCCATGTCCGGGGACAAACTTTTGCAGCGGGTGGAC
>NZ_JAIXSV010000303.1 GCF_027484505.1 Asticcacaulis sp. | reverse complement strand
GAGGCGGCATCCTGTCGGGTGCCGCCTTTTTGGTTTGGATAGCACCGGGACACTTGCAGGGCCGTGCTCTGGATCGGGGGTCGTTATGAACAGCACCCCGATTTCTGTTCCTCCCATTGGAAGGCCACACGCACCAAAGTCAAACCTTTGCCAGTTCTGGCTGCTGGGCACCGACCCCGCATTGGAACGCCGGCAGCGCCTGCGCGATGACGCCGCCCAGCAGTTGGCCGCCCAGAAGGAGGGGCTGGCCAAGCTGGGCATGGTCTATGCCTCGCTGGGTGACCAGAACCCGGCCATCCCCCTGCTGCAACAGGCTCTGACCGGCAAACTGATTAGCCCCACCGTCGTCCGCCTGCGCCTGGGCGTCCTGCAATACCGCGCGGGGCAGCGACGAGGCGCGGCTGGCGGGGATTTGGGGGTTGATGTATGGGGGGCGATGAGTATCCAATTATTTGAATGGGAAGCTATATAATTATTATTAATATCCATAACGCATTATTGATATTAATAATAAAGGAAAATTTTTAACTTATTATCATGAGTTATTCATTGATCAATTCATGAAAACTTAATAATAATAGTATAGATTATTTTGTTATAACTAACACAAATCAAAATAATTATTTAGATATTTCAATTTATATTACATACACTCCATGATATGCGCCCTGTCCGCGCCAATTTTAATTATTGACTCCCCTCTAGAATATGTCATCAAATTGAGAAATGGGTGACCTATGCTAAGCTTTCAATGCCGTGCGGAATTTAGGCATTAGATTGCGCGCAATGGAAATCAAAATAACTCTAGATATCGAGGCGCAAAATGAGCAAATCATCTGCCAGCGTTAGATACGATGCCATTAAGATAAAATTCGACACAAGCGTCTCAATGGAAGAATCAGTTAATATACTATTTAAATATTTCACAGATCCAAATCTAATTTGTGATTCCGGTTCAGATCTTAAAGTATTATATGACATCCTGCGAGAAGATGCGGCCCTGTCAAGGGAATTATATGATAAGTTAATTATCGAACACAATCTTTGGGCCTTGTCAGGGGATTTTTCTTCTAGTTTCGTGGTGCCGGGATGTTGTTGTTGTGGGTGGGATAACAGCTTCCCGTTATCCGTATCATTTCCGGATACTCCGGACTCCGCTAGAGCTAATTTGGGCGAAATTGGTGAATTTATTTACAGTATGGTAAATAAATCAAGAAATTTACAAATGCTAAAATCAACAAAAGAGGCAGACCTTGCCCCTAAACTTTTTAGCATTCTGACGAGTCCAGTCGTAATTAATGATGAAATAAAGGAACTAATATATTACGCACTCCAAAGAAATGAGGTTCTAGGTGCTGGACTTTTTGAACTTTATGTCTCCTGCGCACGTCTTGGACAAGTCCCAAAATATTCTCTTGTTGATGACAGCCCTGTTGTTAATCAAATAATAAAAGCATTTGGCGGCGGCGGCGGCGGCGGCGGCGGCGGCGGCGGCGGCGGCGGCGGTGGCGGCGGTGGCGGCGGTGGCGGCGGTGGCGGCGGTGGCTGCTGTTGCTGTTGCTGTTGCTGTTGCTGTGGCGGTTGCTGCGATTGCGGGGGGGACTGTTAACGGGAGGCTGCTTTGCTTGAAGCTGTCATTGATATATTAAAGCAGAACAATTGCGTAGGTGTGGCAGAAGCGTTGCCCATAAAGAAAGCTCGCTTGAACGAAAACACACTAGGATTTTATATAGCCTCAGTAGAGTTGGGGGCTGATGAGTTCTGCCCTAGGGGAGTTTTTGGCACTGCTTTTGCGGCTGACATTGATCCTATGTCAGCTCTAACCCGAGCGACATTTGAGGCTGTTGAAAGGTACTTCTTAGCGGCTTCAGGGTATTCAGATTGGAAGACAACTTTCTGTGATATTAGTGATCATAAATTATTTAAGTATCAATCTGGGTCATGTTCCGGTTACCACTATTCAAATATAGTAAGAGCCGTAATCGCAGATAACCACCTAACAGGGGAAAAGATTTTTGTCCCAGAGGGTGATATGTTTGCACCATATCCGGAAAAAAATGGGAACATAGGAGCGCCCAGCACAACCAATGGAATTGCCTGCCACACTGATTCGAAAATGGCTATAAGATCAGCCATATTTGAATTGTACGAGCGTCACTGCATAATGGATTTCTGGTTTATTGGCCAGGATTTTGCGAAGAAAATACCATGCAGTTATATAAGAAATATAAATATAAAGGAATTCTCTATAATAGAAAGCATGGGGTATTCTTTAACATTTGTTTTAATATCAAGGTGTTTTTTTTCGCCAACAATCTTGGTATTGGCGAGACATAATATTAATACATATCCGTATGCCATATTTTCTGCATCTACTAAAAGTACATACATTGATGCCATTACCAGTGCCCTAAAAGAATTGATCCAAACAATTGTATCTTTAGTGTACAGTAAAGATAAATTCATAAAATGGCAAAATATTAGGCGCGTTACATCTCTTGAGCACAACATGTTTCACTATGCAGATCCATATCTGGCCAACACGTCCGGCGATTTGTTTGAATTTATTGAGAAAATCGATGATATTGACATGGATTCAATTTCGAATGCATTCTCAAATAGCGAAATAGAGCCGAAAGTTGCTGATATGGATCCATTCTTCGATATTGGCTTAAGCAAAACCTATGCACTTGAAATAACGCCAAAAATATTCAGAGATGAAATTTGCGTAATAAGAGCGGTTAATGACAGCGCTTTCAAACTTGTTGTTGGAGATACATTTGGAGAGACTCGTCTATTGAGATCTTCAACCAGAATAAAACACCCCCATCCCTTTCCGTAAATGGACACCTCCGGAAACCGCTGATTTGTGCTATGATAGGGGATGCAGCCTGTAGCGAGGTTGGTCATGTCCGGACAGGGCGGTTTCTGGGATTTTGAGGATCGTCTACGAGAATTGTCGGCGGAG
>NZ_JAIXSV010000286.1 GCF_027484505.1 Asticcacaulis sp. | reverse complement strand
GTGCGAAGGTCAGGAAGGATTGCGCCAGTTGCCGCACCTTGCGCATATTGTCTTTCAGCGCCTCGGCCTGCCCCGCATCCTTACCCGATGCGCAGCGCAGTGACCCCAGAGCGGCGCGCTGAGCCACATAGTCGCGGTGCTGTTCGGGCGTCAGGCGGTAATCGCTGCGTTTGAAGGTCAGGCCATCGCGCGACAGTTCAAGCCGCGCCGCGGTGGGGTCAGAATCCGACACGGTAAAGCGCAGCAGCGTGCCATTAGCCTGCACTTCGTAAGGCGTGCGGCCATTGACGCAAGCATGGGCCGCATCAAATTCAAAATCCGTCGGCCCGACACCGGCCAGCGGCTTGGGCGAGGCCTTGAGGTCCACATCGCAGGTCAGACGCACCGGACCGACCTTGGTGGCATCGACCTCGGCCTTTTGCGACATCTTCTGCACCACCGGGCTTTCGCGCAGCACGAAGGCGGCAGCGATCAGCACCACAAACACGGCCAGCGCCACCCAGCCCCACGGGAAGGGGTGCTTGTGGTGTACCTTTTCGGCCTTGGCCTTGTGCGGATGCGTGTCGGCGTGCGGTGCCTCGGCCTCGGTATGCAGGGTCTTCGGTTTCGGCGGATGGCGGCGACGGATGATCAGTGCGATCAGCACCACGACCAGCACCGACAGCAGGACCAGCACGCCCAGTTGCAACTGATCCATCAGGGCGTTCATCTGCTCGGCCTTGCGCTGCTCCTCCAGGCGCTTGGCCTGCGCATCACGGTAGGCGGCCAGCGCCCGCGACAGGCCATCATCCTTGATGATCTCGTCTTCCGACTTGGCGTAGCAGGGCTCAGAGGTGGTCTGCACCGACACGCCGGTCGATTGCAGGAAGGTATAAAGCGCCGAAACGTGGGTGGCCACATACTGTCCCGCCGGCACATCCATATCGCCGGTTTCCGACAGGGTGGACACCGCCGACCAGGTGTTGACGCCGACCACCTGTCCGCATTCGTCCATCAGAGGCCCGCCGGAATTGCCGGGATTGATGGGGGCGGTATGGAACAGGGTATCGACGCGCGAACCGTCCGGATTGGTCGAGGCAAACAGCGCAATGGAGCCTTGCGTCACATAGGCGTCAGCAGGCTCCAGCAGTTCGGTGCCACCGCGCTTCAGCAGGCGGTCGGTGATGCCCGGATAGCCCATGGCCACGATGCGCTGGTTCTTTTGCGGCACCAGAGACAGTTTGAGCGGCGGGATTTTCAGCCCTTCGGCGCGCAGAAGCGCCAGATCGCCCTCAAGCCACGGCTTGACCAGCGTCACCTGCTGATAGGCGGCCCCGGTGCCCTTGTGCGGCACGATATAGATTTCGGCCGAGGTGGCCTCAGGTGGCGTCTCAATGACGTGATAGTTGGTGACGATATAGCCCGGTGCCACCACAAAGCCCGACCCCATGCCGACCGAATCGAGCGGCACGCCGCCATAGCCGCGATAGACGACCAGAACGCGCACCACCGACTGTTCCGAAGCGCTCAGGGCCTTGGTCGAATTGACGGGTTGCAGGGCCGGATCAATCTCAGCCAGCGGCTCGGCATCCGCCGGAGGCGGCGGCAGAATCTGAGCGGAGACAGGCGCGCACCAAAGCATCGTCAGGGCCACTATCCCCGCCGCCAGCACACGACCTATACTCTGAATGGACCTGCCCACCGTACCGCCGGACCCGCTCTAAACACCGCGACTATGCAAAGAATCGCTTCACGGCATCAAAACGACACCTGCGCGACCGGCGCAATCGAAAAATCGCCTGACAGTGTATATGAAAGGCCGACTGTGATAAAGTTATTCGCATAACAAGGGCGCGCCTTTGTTATGGCCGCCGCGTCCCCGCCCGCCGTTGCGGCATCAGGCCGCTTGCGTCGGTGACACGCAAACGTCATAAGGGCAGATATTAAACGTTTCATCTGCAAAGACCAAAGGCCCTCCCGCATGATGTCGTCGCCCACCGCACTTTACGATTCCGCTCCCCTGTCCACCGCCCCGTCCATTGAGCCCGTGCCTCTGTCGCTGTACGACAGCGATGTTGACGCCTTTGCGCAGAAGCTGGGTGCGTCGTTTGAGCGCTATGGCTTTGCGGTGCTGTCGGGCCTGTTTGAGCCGAACGGCGCGGGTCTCGAAAAGGGGCTGGTCGATAAGGCCTATGCCCTGACCAAAGACTTCTTCGATCTGCCTGTCGAAACCAAGTTGCAATATGATGGCCGCAGCGGCGGCGGTCAGCGCGGCTATACCGCCTTTGGTATCGAAACGGCCAAGGGCTATAAGGCGCATGACCTAAAGGAATTCTGGCACGTCGGGCGCGACCTGCCGGCCGATCACCCCTACCGCGACCACATGGCCGACAATGTGTGGCCCGCCGAAGTGCCGGACTTCAAGCCGACCTTTCAGACGCTCTATGCCGAGATGGACGGGCTGGGCAAAAAGGTGCTGAAGGCCATCGCCATTCACCTCAAACTCGCCCCGGACTTTTTCGATGGCAAGGTGAAGTACGGCAATTCGATCCTGCGCATGTTGCACTATCCGCCGGTGACCGAGGCGGGCGCATCGGTGCGCGCCGGGGCGCACGGCGACATCAACGCCATCACCCTGCTGATGGGGGCCGAAGAACCCGGTCTGCAACTGCTGGATCGTGACGGCTCGTGGTTGCCCATTACGCCGCCGCCGGGGGCCATTGTCATCAATATCGGAGACATGCTGTCGCGTCTGACCAACCACGTCCTGCCTTCAACCATCCACCGCGTGGTCAATCCGGCGGAAGCGCGCAAGGGCTTCTCACGCTATTCGATGCCCTTCTTCCTGCACTTTGAGAGCCCCTACCTGATCGAGACCCTGCCGGGCTGCATCTCGGAAGACCGCCCGGACCAGTATGCCGGTCAGTCGATCACGGCCAATGACTTCCTCCAGCAACGCCTGCGGGAAATCAAGCTGGCGTAGCCGGACTACTCCTCCCTGTTGCTACGCAATAGGGAGGAGGGGCGTTTACCACCCGCAGTTTTGCCCGGCGTTCTGCTTGATCAGCCACTCATTGAGCGGCTTGAAATAGGCCGCCACCGCTGAGGCATCGCCTTCGCGCTGACCCGTAAAGGCCGCCATGGCTTCGGGCCACGGCTTCGACTGACCCATTTCCAGCATGGCGTTCAGCTTTTGGCCGACCTCCTTATGCCCATAGATCGAGCAGCGGTGCAGCGGACCTTTCCAGCCGATCTGATCGCAGGCGGCCTGCTGGAACTGGAACTGATAGATGTGGGCCAGGAAGTAGCGCGTATAGGGCACATTGCCCGGCACGTGGTACTTGGCGCCCGGATCGAAGGCGTCGGTCGGACGCACGCCCGGCGGCACAAGGCCCTGATACTGCTGCACCAGCTCCCACCAGCGCGTATTGTACTGCGCCGGGGTGATCTTGCCGGAATAGACTTCCCAGCGCCAGCGATCGACCATCAGGCCAAACGGCAGGAAGGCGACCTTTTGCAGGGCCATTTTCAGCAGGTAGGGGATGTCCTCTTCCTCGCCCGGCACCTTGTCCAGGAGGCCGATCTGGTTGAGATAGACCGGCGTCACCGACGACAGGCCGATAAAGTCACCGATGGCTTCGTGGAAGCCGTCGTTCGCGCCGTTCTTGAACAGGAAGGGCTGATCCTTATAGGCGCGCTGATAGTAGTTGTGCCCCAGTTCGTGGTGGACCGTATAGAAGTCCTCGCCATTGACCTGCGTACACATCTTGATGCGGATGTCGTCGCGGTTGTCGAGGTCCCAGGCCGAAGCGTGGCAGACGACTTCGCGGTCCTTCGGACGGGTGATCTGTGAGCGCTCCCAGAAGGTCTGCGGCAGGGGCGGCAGGCCGATGGAGGTGTAGAAGCCTTCGCCGGTCTTCACCATCTTTTCCGGCGTGTACTTCTTTTGCACCAGCAGCTTGTCCAGCGAATAGGACGAGCCCTTCATGCCCCTGGGGGCCACGATGTCATAGATATTGGCCCAGTCCTGCGCCCACATATTGCCGAGCAGGTCGGCGCGGATGGGGCCGGACTTCGGCTGAACCGCGTCGCCGTACTTGTCATTGAGGCGGCTGCGCACATAGCAGTGCAGGTTCTTGTAGAAGGGTTCGACCTGCCCCCACAGGCGGTCGGTATCCGCCGCAAAGGCATCGGCCGGCATGTCGTAGTTTGAGCGCCACAGAGCCCCTGTATCGGCAAAGCCCAGCCCCTTGGCCCCTTCGTTGGCCAGTTCGGCAAGGCGCGTATAGTCACCCTTCATCGGCACTGACACGGTGCGCCAGCCTTCAAACATGGCGCGTAAGGTGGCCGGGTCGCGCGATTCCGCCATCACGTTCGAGGCGTCGTCCAGCGTATAGACCTTGCCCTTATAGCTGAACTTGCCCGTGGCGTAGGTGGAATCGAGCGAAGTGGAGAGCTTCGCCATCTCATCGGCAGCCCCCGGACGGTCGGCGGCGGGCAGGACCAGAGACAGGCGCAGCAGGTTCAGCTTGCGCCGCGTCACCTCATCGACGGCCACGTCGTTGAACTTCGCGGCCCCCATGGCGTATTTGACGCCTTCTTCGGTCAGTTGCGCATTGGCCTTCGATTCCAGCCACATGGTGTCGTGGGTGATGTAGGTGGCGCGCACCCACTGTACGCGGGCGGCGTATTCACCAAGGTCACCCAGCTTCTTTTCCGCCTCTTCGACATAGGCCTTGGCGTCGGCGGCGGTCGGAGCAGCGGCGAGCGCCGGGGCGGGCGTCTCGGTCAGGGCCGGAGCCTTTGGCGCTTCGGTTTTGGGGGTATCAGCAATGGGGGCCGCGGCGGGCACCGTCGCGCAGCCTGATAACACCATACCGGCCACCAGCGCCGGACCTGCTACGGAAACCAGAAGACGCCGCATCATCCATACCCTCCTGAAGGAAAAACCGGACGGAGGGTGACGCCTGTTTTAACCATTCGTCAAGAGCGGTTGAGAATGGAACGATATCTCTCCGAGTCTATTTTGTTACGCTCTTCATATAGATGTATTCGATTTTATCGTCGTTACCGGCGAAAACAGAAATTTCCAATACTTCTTGAGTTTTATCCCATCTTTTTACAGAATTATTGGAGAAACTCGGCGGTTCATCCTTCATGCCGACATCGCTTAGGCTAAAATTAGAGAATGTTCCCGGAGGATTATGGATCGTAACCCAGTCAGATAGCCCGTTTATGAACACAATTTCAAAATTGTTTTTTCTATAATAACATTTATCTCCGTATTTTATTGCCTCACAACGTATTGGATCAGCAATAATTTTTCGCAACTCTGTTTTCGATTTACCGGCCAAATCCAGTGGTGTGAATCCAAATGATAAAATAGAACTGGACTCATGATGTGAGGAAACGAAATTTTCTTCTTTTTCTGAGCACCCCAAAAGTAATGTAAGGCAAAGCGCAATAAAAAGCCTCAACGTCTCCTCCTGAAAAAATTTAGGGCTTCCCCGTGCCATATATACTGAAAAAACCGGACGGAGGGTGACGCCTGTTTTAACCATTCGTCAAGAGCGGTTGAGAATGAAACCGGTGGTCTCAGGGTTTCAGGCGGCGCGCCTTGACCACGACCTGATCGAGGGTTTGCAGAAACTGCGAACGGTTGGCGGCGGAAAAGGGCGGCGGCCCGCCGGTGATTTCACCGGTCGAGCGGATATGCTCCATCAGAGCGCGCTGCGACAGGGCCGCGCCGATGGAATCGGGCGTGAAGGGGCGGCCATTGGGAGCAATGGCATAGGCCTGTTTAGCCAGCACTCGCCCGGCCAGCGGAATATCGTTGGTGATCACCACATCGTGCGGTGTCACCTGTTCGGCGATCCAGTCGTCGGCAATGTCCGGTCCGGCATCAACGATCGTGCGCTCGATCAGGGGGGATTTGGGGATCTGGATAAAGCTGTTCGACACCACGACAGTGCGCAGGCCATAACGCCCGGCGACCTTATAGGTCTCGTCCTTAACCGGACAGGCATCGGCGTCGATATAGAGGGTGATGGGCAAGAAGGGGTTTCCGAAAAACAGGCGGGGATGGCCACTCCCTCTATACTCCCCCAGCTTGCTGGGGGAGGTGGATTTTTGAGCGTCAGCTCAAAAAGACGGTGGGGGGGTATATAAGAAGGCCAGTTCTACCCTACTCCAGCACACAGGTCCCGATGCCGTTGCGGCGGACGACCCCGGCATTGGCGCGGATCTTCCCGGAGCGGCCTTTGACGTATTTGCCCGACTTGGCGGCCTTCCATTTCAGCGGGCTGGGCAGGATGGCTGCCAGACGCGAGGCCTCGGCCTGAGTGAGATCGTCCGCCGACTTGCCGAACCAGTATTGCGAAGCAGCCTCTGCCCCATAGATCCCGGGGCCCCATTCGGCGCTGTTGAGATAGACTTCCATGATGCGCGACTTCGGCCACATCGTCTCGATCAGCAGCGTATAATAGGCCTCAACCCCTTTGCGCACATAGGAGCGCTGCGGCCACAGGAAGGCGTTTTTGGCGGTCTGCTGTGAGATGGTCGAACCGCCGCGCACCTTACGCCCGCGCGCATTGTTGCGCTGCGCCTTCTCGATAGCGTTCATGTCGAAGCCATAGTGCGAGCAGAACTTGGCGTCTTCGGCGGCAATGACCGCCACCTTGAGATTGTCCGAAATGCGCGAGGCGGGCACCCATTCGTGGTGGTATCCCTTGCCCTCGAAAATCCGCTGCACCATCAGAAAGGTGATCGGCACAGGCAGGAACCGATGCACGGCCACGGACGCCACGCTGAAGGCAAAACTGCCCACCATGACGAAGACGAGCCATTGCCCGATGCCTGTTTTCTTCGCTGTCCCCGCCAAGATACGCCCCTGATACTTTTAATGCGTTCAAACGCCACGCAGGCTTACCTCGCATAAGCTCGGGCGGGCGCTTGCCCTTGCCGCAACGCGCGCGTTGCGGAATTATTCAGCCTCGTAGACCCACAGGTTGCCGTCTTCGTCGCCAAAGATCAAGCGATTGGCCTCATTCGAAATAGCGAGCGCCGTGATGGGCGCGCCCTTTTCGCGGCGAATCCAGTCGATCCCGGTCGATTGCAGCTCAGCCAGCCACACGCGCCCGTCCTCAAGCCCGGCCGCCAGCAGCGTGTCTTCGGGGGCGCCGGCGACGACCGAGACCATTGTGGACTCTTCGGCGTTGATCTCTGAGGCTTCTTCGCCCATCGGCCCGTTGGCCTTCAGGAACGGCCACACCACCGCCCCATTGGCCCCGGAGGTGGCCAAAAGCTTGCCCTTGGCGAAAAAGCCCATCGACTTGATCTTGGCCGGATAGCCGCCCATGCGCATGTCCTTGGCATCGCTGATGCGCCAGCCGTGCAGGGCGTTTTCCTGCATGGCGGTCATAACAAACTTGTCGTCAGGCGAAATGGCGATTTGGGTGTGCGAACCGGCCCATTTGAGCAGGGTCGGCTTTTGCTGCGCGATGCGTGAAAACCACACGGCCACGCCATTATAGGTCGCCGCATAAAGCTTACGTCCCTTGGCATCGAAGGTGATGTCCGACAGGCTGGACGTGTGCTCGAAGATCACTGCCGTCTTCTTCTGCGCGTCATAGACGTGCACTTTTTTACCGGCAGCGGCGGCAATCAGAAGCGCCGCGTCGCTGACGGCCAGGGCATCGAACCACGCGCCTTTGGCGGCAAACAGCTCGACCGGACCGGACTCCTTGGTCGTCCACACCACGCGGCCATCATCGCCGCCGGTGACGATGCCGACGCCCGACGGATGGATGGCGGCGCTCAAGATGCCGCCATTGGGGTGGGCTTCAAACGTGGCATCGGCGTCCGGAAACACGACGCGCCCGTCACCGAGCGCCGCCACGGGCTCATCGGCGGAATCGAACAGAGCGGCGACGACGTATTCGTCGAAATGTTTTTCAAAAGCGAAGGGCATATCAGGTCCTCATACCCCTCCGGCGGGCCGGGGGAGGTGGATTTTGCCTAAAGCAAAAGACGGAGGGGGCTTACACGGAAGACGTCGGAAAAGCCAGAGCCGGTAAGTGCGCCCCCTCCGGCGCTAACGCGCCACCTCCCCCGCTATCGCAGGGGAGGATGTAATTTACGCCGCGATACACGCCTCGAAACCGGCGCGCAGAGCCGCCTCATCGAGGTGGCGACCGATGAACACGGCGCGGCTCAGACGGTGTTCGCCCTCTTTCCACGGCTGTTGCAGTTCGCCTTCGAGGATCATGTGCACGGCCTGAAACACCAGACGCTTCTCCTCGCCCTTGATGCTGAGGATGCCCTTGGCGCGCAGGATGTCCTGCCCCTTTTCGGCCAGCAGCTTGTCCAGCCATTTGGTAAACCGCACACCATCGACCGGCGCTTCCGACGACAGGGAGACCGAGCGGATTTCATTATCGTGGATGGGGTTCAGATGACCGTGCGCATGATGGTGGTCATGGTCATGATGGTCGTGGCCGCAGTGTTCATCATGCACGTGACCGGGCTCACCATGCGCCGGGTTATGGCCGTGGTGGTGGTGCCCATGGTCGTGGTGATGGTCGTGCCCGTGGTCATGATCGCAATGGTCGCCGCAATCGGGCCCATGCTCATGGTGGTTGGCGACCGACTCCATCTTGTCGAGATCGAAACGGTGCTGGTTCAGCAGGCTTTTGATCTCCACGCCTGAGCGTTCGGCGCGCTCAATAGTGGCCAGCGGGTTGAGGCCACGGATGCGCGCTTCGACCTCATTCAATTCTTCCGGTGTCGCCAGATCGGTCTTATTGAGGATCACGTGGTCGGCAAAGGCGATCTGTTCCTTGACCACGCGGTCGGTCTCCAGCGCCGAACGGAAGTGTTTGGCATCGACCAGCGCCGTCACTGAGTCGAGATAGGTGCGCGCCTTGACCTCTTCATCGACAAAGAAGGTCTGGGCCACCGGGCCGGGGTCGGCCAGGCCCGTGGTTTCGACGATAATGGCGTCAAAGCGGCCTTTGCGCTTCATCAGGCCCGACAGAATACGGATCAGGTCGCCGCGCACCGTGCAGCAGACGCAGCCATTGTTCATTTCGAACACTTCTTCGTCGGCACCGACGATCAGGTCGTTGTCGATGCCGATTTCGCCGAACTCATTGACGATGACCGCGTATTTCTGCCCGTGGTTTTCGGACAGGATGCGGTTCAGGAGCGTCGTCTTGCCGGCCCCCAGATAGCCGGTGAGGACGGTAACGGGTGTTCTGGCGACGGAAGCGGCGGTATCGGCCATAGTGATTACCTGATAAGCTATATAATATGAGGCCTAAGTAGGCTTTTGCCGGGGGAAATCAAGCCTCGCGCAGGCCGGGTGTCAGATTCCTGCGGCACGGGCATAAACAGGCGTTGACTCACTGAGCAAAAACTATATAAAGCGCCCCTCTCTTCCGAGGGTCCTGCCCTGCGGAAAACCTGAAATTTTGCGCGAACCATTGGTTTTTATACCGGTCGGGTTTGCCAGTCACTAAAGCTTAGAGGCTAAACCGATGTATGCGGTAATCAAGACCGGCGGTAAGCAGTACCGCGTTGCGGCGGGCGATCTGCTCGTCGTTGAAAAGCTGGAAGGCGACGCTGGCGCTGCCATCCGTTTCGAAGAAGTGCTCCTCGTCGGTGACGAAGCCGGTGCCGTTGTTGGCGCGCCGCTCGTTGAAGGCGCTGTGGTCGAAGGCACGCTGATCGAAACCCGCAAGGGCAAGAAGGTGAAGATCTTCAAGAAGATCCGCCGTCAGGGCTATCGCCGCACCACCGGCCACCGTCAGCCGGAATCGGTCATCCGCATCACCGCGCTGAACGGCGCGGGCAAGTCGGCCGCCTGGGAAGGCGCCGTCTCGCTGGTGACCAAGGCTGAACTGGACGCCCGCGCTCGCGGCCTGGCTCCCAAGGCTCTGGCTGAAGCGGTTGAAGCTCCGGTCGTCGTTGAGGAAGCCGCTCCGGCTCCGAAAAAGAAAGCCGCTCCGAAGAAGAAGGCTGCCGAAGCCTCTTCCGAAGAAGCGTAATCGCAACCGTTTAGAGGAGTTCAACAATGGCTCACAAAAAGTCCGGCGGCTCGTCGCGTAACGGCCGCGATTCAGAATCGAAGCGCCTTGGCGTAAAGCGTTTTGGCGGTGAAAACGTCCTCGCGGGCAACATCATCGTCCGTCAACGCGGCACGAAGTTCTTCCCCGGTGACAATGTCGGCCTTGGCCGCGACCACACCCTGTTCGCCACCGCGAACGGCAATGTGAAGTTCACCACCAAGCGTGACAACCGTTGTTACGTGTCGATCGTGCCGCTCGCCGAAGCCGCCGAATAAGCGACCTGATACAGATGCTTCAGGTCGCGCTTAGTCACTAAGCCGATCTGGACATTGCCTTTGAACGGGGAGTCCGGATCAGTTTCCGGGCTCCCTTTTCTTTTGGAGCAAGCGTCGAAAAAGGGGAAACCGGTTTTTCGAGCCACGCTTGCGACCAGCAAAAAGAGCCCCCTTCTCTTGTTCCCCGTTCGTCAGGCCCCATCTGAGGCGCAGGCGGCATCCCAGAGTTGCCGCAGCGTTACAGATACTTGCGAAAAGCTTATTTTCGCAGGGGCACGGGCGGCGGAAATTTTATGCGGTCTGTGTCACCTTAGGACCACATAAAAACCGAAACCTCCCGACATCCTAGAGCCTCATGCCGAAAAGTGGACACCACTTTTCGGGAAAACATGAGCGTTAGACATAATTAGAGCCATTCGGCGGCTCAACTGAGCCGACGAATGCTCTAATCCGGGTCTGAAGACTATCGGACCCATCGCACGCCGGCGTCTTTCCCGAAGCGAAAGCCGTCCTTCGTCTTTATCTGTAAAGGAACGGGGTATCATCATGATCATCAGAACACCCGAAGCCCATGGATTCACTGGCTCTCATCCGGCTGTGGCTGGCCTCAAGCGCGAAGACCTGCGCGCCGGCCGCAGCGGCTATGCCGTGCAGACCAAGCGCCTTTATCTCAGCCCGCTGTGCCTGGATGATGTGGACGATGTAAAGGCGATCTTCGGCCATAAGTCGGTGGCCCGCATGACCCACGCCATCGCCCATCCGTTCAGTGACGCCGATGCGCGGGCCTATGTCGAAAAGGCCCGGCACAATTCGTCGCCGCGCCTGCCGGTGTTTGGCATCCGTGACGCCGACGAAACCCTGATCGGGGTTGTCGGTCTGGAGCGCACGACCTGCGGTCAGGCGTCGGGCCTGCATCAGTTCGGCCCCTCGGTCGGTATCTGCATTGCGCCTGAACATCAGGGGCAGGGCTTTGGCGTCGAAGCGCTGGAAGGCCTGATCGGTTATGCGGAACGCTTTGGCGGTCATCGGGTGCTGCACGCCGCACACTTTGCTGACAATGCGGCCTCGGCGCGCATGCTGGCGCGGGCGGGCTTCCTGTACACGGGCCGGCGCACGCCGGAAACCTCGCTGGCCCGTCAGGGCACGCATGAGGCGCTGCATCTCATTCGTCTGCTTTAATGATCAAATTGAGCATAAGTCCTTTCGCAAAAATTTGATCTTCCCTTCAACTTGGTTCACAAAGGCGGCTTCCGCTCCCCGGCGGTAGCCGTCTCGCTTTTTGATCACCTCTCGCCCCTGATACCCCCCTCATGAAATTTCTGGATCAATGTAAAATCTTCATCCGCTCAGGCAATGGCGGCGCGGGCTCCGTGTCGTTCCGCCGCGAAAAGTTCATCCCGAACGGCGGACCGGACGGCGGTGACGGCGGTAAGGGCGGCTCAGTGTGGGTCGAGGCGGTCGAAGGGCTGAACACCCTGATCGACTACCGCTATCAGCAGCATTTCAAGGCCAGCACCGGCACGCACGGCATGGGCCGTCAGATGCACGGCGCCAATGCCGAAGACCTCGTGCTGCGCGTGCCGGTCGGCACTCAGGTGTTTGAGGAAGATCATGAAACCCTGATCGTTGATCTGGATACACCTGGCCAGAAGGTCCTGCTGCTCAAGGGCGGCAACGGCGGCTGGGGCAATACGCGCTTCAAAGGCCCAGTCAATCAGGCCCCCGACTTCGCCCTGCCCGGTCAGGAAGGCGAAGAAAAGTGGATATGGCTGCGGCTGAAACTGATCGCCGATGCCGGTCTCTTGGGCCTGCCCAATGCCGGGAAATCGACCTTCCTCGCGGCGTCCTCCGCTGCGCGTCCGAAGATCGCTGATTATCCCTTCACCACCCTGACCCCCAATCTGGGCGTCATTGATCTGGGGGCCGAACAGCGCTTCGTGATTGCCGACATTCCCGGCCTGATCGAAGGGGCCTCGGAAGGGGCCGGGCTCGGGACGCGCTTTCTGGGCCACGTTGAGCGCACCAAGGTGCTGATCCATCTGGTCGATGGCACGCAGGAAGACCCGATCAAGGCCTATAAGGTGATCCGTAACGAGTTGGCCGCCTATGCCGAAGACCTGGCCAAACGCCCGGAAATCGTCGCCATCAACAAGGTGGATTCGCTCGATGCCGAGGCGCGCAAGGACCTCAGCAAAAAACTGAAAAAGGCATCGGGGCAAACGCCCTACCTCATTTCCGGCGTCACCGGCGAAGGCGTGCGCGACCTGTTGTTTGCCGCCCATGCGAAGATCGTCGAAGGCGAGAAGGCCGAAAAGGCCGGGGAGTCGCCTGCGCCCCCCAGCTACGATCCGTGGGATAGATAAGGGGTGGCGCGGGGCGTCTCAGTGACCGTCCTTGCGTCCTCCTCCCCTGCCTTGGCGGGGGAGGTTTCACGGTGCGCGCGTCAGCGCAGCGTCCGTGACGGAGGGGGGCTTTACGAAACCTTGCCTCCTCCGTCTGCTCGCAAGCTCGCATCCACCTCCCCCTCCCCCACTGTGCAGGGGAGGAGGCGTTAGCATGTGGTTTGCCGGTCCAGCTCCCCTCTTCCATACGCTGAGCCACGGTGCCTTGCGGCCGGGATTCCATCTCGAACGCGGCATGAAGATCGGCCTGTTTGGCGGGTCGTTCAACCCGGCGCACGAAGGCCACGCCCATGTGGCCGAAACCGCGCGCATGCGTCTGGGGCTCGATCGCATCATCTGGCTGGTCTCGCCGCAGAACCCGTTGAAATCGAAGCGTGATACCGCGCCTTTGAGCGAACGCATCGCTGCCATCCGGCCCTTTGTGGGGCCAAAGGATATTATTTCCGACTTTGAAACCCGCATCAGCGCCACCTATACGCTCGATACCCTGCGCGCCCTGAAGGCCCGCTATCCGGGGGTGCAGTTCGTGTGGATCATGGGCGGGGATTCGCTGGCCAGCTTCCACCGCTGGCGCGGCTGGGTGCAGATCGCGCGCATGATCCCCATTGCCATTGTCTCGCGCCCCGGCGTCCTCATGAAAAGCCGGCTGTCCCCCACCGCCCGGCGCTTTGCCCACTATCGGCATAAGGAACGCGAAGGCCGTATCCTCAGCGGACTTCCGGCCCCGGCCTGGGTCTATCTCAAAGGGCCGCTACACAACATCTCTTCGACGGCCCTGCGCGCTCAGCGTAAAAAGGCCGCCGAGGGCGAAACCCCGCCTTCCGCATAAAATTGGCGGCGGCTGCATTACTAACCGTGACCTTGGCCCCTGTCTGTGCTAGGGTGAGGTCAACTTATCCACATATGGAGTAAAACCCTGTCTCGTCAGCTTGCGCAAGACGCGCATTCGGAACCCGCCGCCCCCCCGGCGGACATCGACCAAAGTACCGCCGATTTCGAGGAAACCTCGCTCGAAACCCTCATCCTGAACAAGCTGGATGATGATAAGGCGCAGGACATCGTGTGCATCGACCTGCGCGGCAAAAGCTCGGTGGCCGACACCCTGATCATCGCTTCGGGCCGTTCGCACCGCCACGTCGGCGCTCTGGCCGATCACGTCATGCGCGCGCTGAAAGACGCGGGCTTTGGCAAGGCGCGCGTCGAAGGTCTGCCGGCCTGCGACTGGGTGCTGCTCGATGCCGGCGACGTGGTGGTTCACCTGTTCCGCCCGGAAGTGCGCAGCTTCTACAATATCGAAAAGATCTGGTCGGTGTCGTCGAACCACACGGTCGATAGCCACTAATGACTTTATACCTCCCCAGCTTGCTGGGGAGGGGGACCGCACGAACTGGCGTAGCCAGTGAGATGCGGTGGTGGGGGCCTTTGCGGCTCCCTTTTTATTTCAGCCTCTCATGAAACTTATCCTCGCCGCCGTCGGCAAGCTCGGCAACACCCCGGAAAATACCCTGACGCGCGACTATCTCAGCCGCGCCACCCTGAGCGGCCGCCCGCTGGGGCTGGGTCCGGCAGAACTGCTGGAAATCGAGCCGAAAAAGACCGCTAAGTCTCAGGACTCCCAGCTTAATAAGGCGCGCGAGGCCGAGGCCATTCGCGCGGCTCTGGGCGAAGGCGTATGTCTGATCACCTGCGATGAACGCGGCGAACTTCTGACCTCGCGTCAGATCGCCCAGCGCGTTGATAAGCTGAAAGACTCCGGTGAGCGCAAGCTGGCGTTTCTGATCGGCGGGGCGGATGGGCTCGATGCCGAACTGGTCAAATCGGCGCGCTTTTCACTGGCCTTCGGACCTCAGACCTGGCCGCACGCGCTTGTGCGGCTGATGCTGGCCGAACAGATGTATCGGGCGACGACGATCCTCGGCGGATCGCCGTATCACAGAGATTAGAATAGCTTTTCTGGCCGCTTCTGAAGCGTGCAATAGCCCTCCTCGTATGCCCCCGGCCCTTCCTTGATCACGGTCGAGCCGCCCAGCGGCAGCTTGCCGTCGGTGCGTCGCGCCAGATAGGCGCCCGTATGGCGATCCAGCGTCACACGCAACTGCGCCCCGCGCTTGGTGCGCGCATTGTACAGGTCGTAATAGTTGGCGCTGATCGTCACGCGGCAATCGAGCGTTTCGCAGGCCGTGTCCTTCAAGAGGCTCTGATGACGCGGGTCGGCCATCACCATTTTGAAGCGCGCCGTGTTTTCCGGAAAAACGTCGGACAGCGCCACTTCCAGATAGAATTGCCCCTTGGAGATCAGCCCCTTGGGGCCGACGACCTGGGTTTCGCACCTCAGATCATGGGTGACGCTGGGGCTCAGCGGCAGGGCCTCTGGCGGCTCGGCGGGCTCAGGCACAGGGGCAACCGCGATCACTGGCGGTGGGGGCGGCGGAGGCGGCACGGCGTGCGTCACCGGTGCGACCGGCATCGCCACAGGCGCAGGATGGGCGTCGGTTTTGGCGACCGGGGCAGCTTGCAACTGCGCATAGGGGATAGGCCCCTCCGGCAGCTTGGGCGCAGGCGCGACGACCTTGGGCTTGGGTTTCGGTTTGGGGCGTGGCTTGGGTTTAGGCTTCGGCGCGCTCTCTTCCCCCACCGTGCCTGACGCGCCTTCGCCATCGGGCGGCTCGGCATAGGCGGCGCTGGCTAACAGCGCACAGGCGAGGAGGAGGGCAAGGCGTTTCATGTCAGGACTCTTCCCCAAAGCGGTCGGACACCAGCGCCACCAGCGCCTCAACGGCGGCCCGCGCCTGTTCGCCCTCGGCTTCAATATCTATAAAAGTGCCCTTGGACGCCGCCAGCATCAGCAGGCCCATGATCGACTGCGCATCGACACGCGACTCGTCTTTCAGCACGTGTATCTGCGCCTCGAACTGAGCGGCGGTCTTGACGAACTTGGCAGAGGCGCGGGCGTGCAGCCCCTTGTCGTTGACGATTTCGACGCGCGCCGTGATGGGAGTAGTGTCGCTCATGGGGCCCTGTACCGGTAGTCTGGCGATTTTTACCGCCTCTGTCTTAGCGGGGCGTTAACACCTGTTTACCTTACGCGCAAATCGCCTTGGCCGTCACAAGATGAATAGACAGGATTGGCCACGAAAAACACGAAAAGCCCGAAAACGGGAGGCTGAGCGCCCGGCGCGAAGCGCCCAAGATTATACCTCCCGCACGTAGGTAAAGGCCCTTCGGGCAAGAGAGGTTCAACAGCGCTTTTCGTGTCTTTTGGTGTTTTTCGTGGCCAAAACCCTTTCGTGCCTTTTGCGCCCTCTTACCCCCTCGGTTCGAGGTACTGTGTCTGCATGGAGCGTTGGGTGTCGTCGAGGGCCATACGGATGAGCGATTCCATGCACCATCTGGCCGCGCCTGAGTCCTGACGTTTGATGGCGTCAAAGACGCGGCGGTGGTCGGGGATGGGGTCGCGGGTCAGGGCCTGATGGCGCTGTTTGAAGCGCGTGGACCAGGCGACGGCCGCGCCGATCGAGTGGCTCAGCGAGGCGAGGGCTTCGTTGTGCGTGGCGTGCATCAAAGCGTCGTGGAAGTCGAGATCGGCCTTGCGCCCGGCTTCGGTGGCCAGGGTCTCAGCCTCCATCAG
>NZ_JAIXSV010000137.1 GCF_027484505.1 Asticcacaulis sp. | reverse complement strand
CATCTTGAAGGCGTCACGGTGCGTAAGGTCATCGTCGTTCCCAACCGCATCCTCAACTTTGTCGTAGGCTGATCATGATCCGCAAAGCCCTTCTGGCCTTCGCCCTGCTGAGTGCCCCGTTGTCCCTGAGCGGCTGCGGGTTCACCCCGGTCTATGCGCAGAAGGGTTTGCCCGGTGAGTTGGCCAATATCGACGTCATCACCACAGACTCTCGCACGGGTTATTTCGTGCGGCAAAATCTGGTGTCGGGGTTTAAGACGCTTGAGGGTCAGAAACGCTATCGCCTGAGCGTCAAGCTCGACGAAAAGCGTTACGATATTGGTATAGGTGTCAATGACATCGCCTTACGAACGGAAATTTCGACCTCTGTGCAGTATAGCCTGATCGAAACAGCCACACGTAAGGTACTAACCCGTGGCTATTTCGTCGATACAACCACCTATGACGCGAATGCCCAGTCGCCCTATGCCGGCGTCGCCGCCCAGAAGGACGGCCAGCAGCGCGCCGCCACCGCGATTGGCGAGCGCATCCGCAGCGAACTGGTGCTGTTCTTCCACGACAAGAAAGTGGCTCCGGCCAGCTAAAACCATGAAGCTGGTCAAGCGTCCTGAGATTGAGGGCTTCCTCAAAGCGCCACCGCGCGACGTGATCGCCTGTCTGATCTACGGCAAGGATCGCGGGCAGGTGCTGGAGCGTGGGCAGGCCTTGGCCCAGAAGATCGTCCCGGACATCAAGGACCCGTTCAACGTCTCGCTGCTGACCGATACCGATATCGACGCCGATCCCGCGCGCCTTGAGGACGAGCTTCAGGCGCAGTCGCTGATGGGCGGACGACGGCTGGTACGGCTCAAATTCTTTTCGGAAAAGGCGGCGCTCGACAAACAGGTGGCCACCGCGCTCAAGGCCCATGCCGCCGGTGAGTTGAACCGCGATGCCTTCTTCCTGATTGAGGCCGGGGGTCTGGGCGGCGACTCCGCCGTGCGCAAGCTGGCCGACGCCGATAAGGCCATCGCCTCCATCGCCTGCTATGAGGACGAAACCGGCGACGTCGTGCGTATGGCACGTGAGACTCTGGCGCAAAACGAGGTCGCCCTGACGCCCGACGCCATGGACATCTTCGCCGCCCGCCTGCCCAAGGAGCGCGGTGTGGCGCGTCAGGAGATCGAACGCCTGTGCCTGTTTATCGGGCCGGGTTCGCGCCGCACCATTGACGACAAGGAACTACAGGAATTTCTGGGCGTCGAGCCCGACGCCTCGCTGTTCGATGCCGCCCTACAGGCCTTTGGCGCCAAAATGGCTCCGGCTCAGGCGGGTTTGCGCCGGGCCTTTGCGGAAGGTGAAGACGGCTCTGCGGCCTTGCGCGCCCTCAATGGTCATCTGGTCAAGCTGCGGCTCATTCAGGCCCAGATGGCCAAGGGCATCGACGCCAAACAGGCCGCCCGCGCCGCCGGTGTCTTCTGGAAGCAGGAGGCGGAGTTTCTGCGTCAGGCCCGCGCCTGGTCGGACTTTTACCTTGATCCGCTGTCCAAAGAACTGATTGAGACGGACAAGTCATGTAAATCGACGGGGATGCCCGACCTGCTGCTCGCCGAACGACTCTATATGAGCATTGCGGGCCGCGCCCGACGGTTGGGATTGTAAATCACATTACAAACAGGTTCTAACCAGAGCAACAAAGCGATCTACAGTGCTGTCTTCGCCTGTTACCGTGACACCGATATAGGTTTCCCACTCAATCGTAATGGAGCCGAACGAGGTGTTGAAAGACGCCCATTCAAAATCCCAAAAGAATGTCGTAGGGTGCGAACGATCTGTTCTTACGGCCTTAAGCTTTTCAAGGGCTTTTCGGATAGCGCCTGTCAATGCTTTATCATGTTCAGCACCAAGATTGATCGTCTTCATAGACACACTACCTCAGCGAGGAGCCCGCCATCAGTCGTCGGCAGACATCATCCAGTTGCTCAAGGCTGGCATAGGCGATGCGGACCTCTCCCTTGCCGCCCTTGTCGTCCAGCTTGACATTGAGGCCCAGCAGTTCCTGAAGATCCTGCTCCAGCGACAGCACATCGGCATTGGGCTGCGCCTTGGGACGTGCCGGTTTGGTCTCGTCACCAAGCGCCGTGCGAGCCAGCATTTCAGCCTGACGTACAGACAGACCTTTCTGAATGATCACCTCAGCCAGCGCTTCGGGGTTGCTCGCCGTGGCAATGGCACGAGCATGACCGGCGCTCAGGCGGCCATGAATGACGTGATCCTGAATAACTTCCGGCAGGCCCAGCAGGCGCATCATATTGGCGATATGGCTGCGCGATTTCGACACCACCTGAGCCACGGCGTCCTGCGTGCGGCCAAAGCGTTCCATCAGCACCTTATAGGCGCGCGCCTCTTCGATAGGGTTGAGGTCCTCGCGCTGCACGTTTTCGATGATGCCGATTTCCAGCACCTCAAGATCGTCCAGTTCGCGCACGATCACCGGCACGGTCTTCAGACCCGCCTTTTGCGCGGCGCGCCAGCGGCGTTCACCAGCGATGATCTGAAACTGCCCGGCTTGATTTGGCAACGGCCGCACCAGAATGGGCGACAGCACGCCCTTCTCCTTGATCGAGGCGCTGAGGTCGTCGATCTCGGCTTCCGAGAAGAAACGACGCGGCTGATCCGGATTGCGTTGCAGAAGCTCGATCGGCTTTTCCAGCGTCGCGGCGGGTTTGCCATCGGCGGTGGCGATAGGTACGGGCCCCTGATTGTCGCTCAGCAGCGCCGACAGACCGCGGCCCAGACCTCTTTGTTTCTCAGACATATGTATCCTTCAGTCTTGGTCAGGCAGCCGCGCGGCGCACTTTTTCACGTTGAACGACTTCGCGGGCCAGTTT
>NZ_JAIXSV010000358.1 GCF_027484505.1 Asticcacaulis sp. | reverse complement strand
CTGGACGAAGCCACCCTGATCCTGCCGCTCGCCGACTTTATCGACGTCGAAAAGGAAAAGGCCCGTCTTGCCAAGGAAATCGGCAAGCTGGAACAGGACATCGCCAAGATCGACGCCAAGCTGTCGAACAAGAACTTTGTCGACAAGGCGCCCGAAGAGGTGATCGAGGAACAGCGCGAGCGCCGGGCAGAGGCCGACACGGTGCGGGCCAAGCTGGCGGATGCGCTGGCAAGGTTGGGGTGAGGTGCAGTTAGATCAGGAAAGCGGCGTCCCAGTTGGGGCGCCGCATTTGTACCTATCAACGAGATGCAGCTTGTGGGCGACAATCAACTGAAATCAGCCCCCCCAAACAGGAAGTTCGGCACTAGTAGGGAAGCCATTATACAGACCTTACGGGACGGCACACCCAAAAAAGCCAAAAATCACAGGGGGAATTCACCGCCACGGGATTATCGTTTCAATTAAATTTTTCAATTCTACATGGCGGCACAGCACCCGGCATCATCATCGTTGAATGATTTGTTAAAATCAGCCATTGAAACAAGGTTGTAATATCTTGGTCTTTTACCCCTCATTTCATCGACATGAGAATCTCCAATTTTCCATGTACCGTGCATCTCAAAGCCAATATTTTCCGCAATATGCATTTGATCTGATCTACTTTTACTAATCAAGATCGAATAATGTTTTTCTCCAGTTTTCTTGTTTTCTTCACTATATTCTCCACTTTTATTTATTGTTAATTCTATTTCAGTGATTTTATTATTAATAAAACATCTCTTATCAATAAGAAAGTCAATAAACAAAATAGAAGAACTATCTGACGTGGCATCAAAATATTTATTAAAAATCTCTTGATTAACTTCCTTAAGCTCCAAAAGCATATTTTTGTTTATCTCTATATCCTCTTCATTAAAATATTCCTGCACTCCAATGTTATTAAATAAATGATTAATATCACCCATGCACCTATCAATATTAGATAAAATATTCGAATATATCTTTGTAATCTTACCTTCAATACTTTTCTTAAATACCGCCCGTTTTACTGTTTCATTTGTTTGTTCATAAAGTTTTACCTCATCAATATCAATACCTTCGTCACTATATTCTCTGGTCATAATTTCTGAATAATCTTCTTCATGACCTAACTCCTGTCTACCAACTTGACCTAAAGGACTTCTTTTTGCGCCTTTATCGATATAATGCTGCTGATTTTCCATTTCAGTATAAAAATTATTTATTTCACTTAAATATTGATGCACAAACGATAGCCGGTGAATATATCGATGAAACGGGCAGTCACCTCGGATAATCTTTTGATTCTTCTGTTCTAGTGCTGACGTAGGTTGAAATTGAGATTCCGTCCAATAGCTTTTTGATTGACTATATTTTTCGGAATATTTTCTCTCATCATCGCGCCTCCCTCCGGATTCACTGTGATCCTCACCCACCACATTCAGCCTGTCGGTAACCAACGGGCTGGCCATCTGCACGACCGCCGACCGAAACTGCGCCACCCCCCCGCTACCCACAGTCCCCGACACCACACCAAAACACCCGGCCGATGTCATCTGCAAGGCCTTGGCGCCCATCACATCGGCCTCATGTTCCAATGACTGGTCATCATTGACACTGATCCCGGCCTTTAACTGCACCGTTGGCCGTACCCGCCCCTGTGCTTGCTGCACGACGTGCCAGGCCTCATGCGGCAGGTGGGCTTCCTGCCCCGGTGCCAGATGAATATCGGTCCCCTGGGCATAGGCATAAGCGTGAAGTTGCGCCGGCCTGGCGGAGTTGTAATGGACCCGCACCTGATCCAGGCTGATGCCCGACAAGTGTTCGATCCCCCTCTTCAACCCATCGGGCAAACCGGTCCTGTTGGCCTGCCGCGGCGCCGTTCCGGTCCGATTGTCGGCAAGGGTAGCCAGCGTGTTCCCCGGCCGATGATCGGCAAGGCTTTTACGCTGGACCGCCTTCTCCGTGCGGATGGCTTTGCTCGATGGTTGCGGCTGGTCGTAAATGATCACTGACCTCCAGTGATATGGTTTATTCTCTATCATGGCGATATAAACGAACCGGTTCAAGTTCTTCCCAACATGGGACCACGCCCCGCAGGTGCCCCCGGTGCCATCCAAACCAAAAAGGCGGCACCCGACAGGATGCAGCCTTTTTTGTCACTTTCACGCGCCGCTGTCGGTCTTACAGCAGCGGCGCGTTCAGCCGCTTGAACAAATCACTCCACCTTGCAGGCCTGCTGCTCGTAGAGGAACCCTTCATTATCCAGCGATATCTTCATTTTGCAGGTGCCATTGGCCTGTGCCGGGCGAATGGGGCCCAGGCAGACGGCCCCGTCGGGCGTGAAGCCTTCCAGATACCAGATATGGCCGACATAGCTGTCGAAGGCAGCCGTCTGTTTGGGCTGCAGCGTGGTGTAATGCGTCAGCACACCGTCAAAATCCGCCCACAGCACATTGATCTGACTGCTTGTGGTGTTTTGCAGGCTGAGCCCCGCCTTGGTCCGCGATTGTGGGGACGGTTGCTGTTGGTTATCGCATTGCTGGGCACTGGCCGCCGACGCGGCAAGAACAGACATTGCCATGGCGCAGGCAACGACGAATCCACGCATGCTGAAGCTCCCTGTGGTTGATCTGTTATGTCCGTGCCGGTCACAGTTCTTTGGACCACCGGGACACCGGCGGCACACACAGCACGGCTAAGTGGACGTTCAAAATGGCAAGACAGAGACCGGGCGGGCGCTGCCGGACATCACCCGCCCATGCCGACCTTTTTGACCTGGCCCTGGACGCTGGCACCGGTATTGGGGTCCTGGCAGGAACAGCCCGCCCCCAACCCCGACGGTGCCGCGCAGATCAGAGTGTAGGTGGCGGTCGGTGCGGCGCAACTGGCCCCGACCTCAAACCCGTCGGCATCAATGCCTTCCGCCGGACCGAAATCAGCGGCGGCACCATCATCGGGTTTACAGGCCAGAAACGTGACACCGGCGCTGTTCGTGACCTGCGAACATTGCGACGCGCTGCCAGTTTCTTGTGCGGAAACAGAAAAAGTAAAAAGACCTAACGCAAGGACCGCGAAAAAAGACATTCTCGACATGACGAGTGCTTTCTCGACTGTTATTTATACTTAAAATATTTACCATGAATTTTTGTGGAAATCAACATGACCCCATTCGCCGATTCCCGCCACCCGCCGGCGGCTCTGGCCGACGGGTGGGTCAACAGGGGGGCATTGGCCGCTTGGCGCCTGCGGCCATCCGGTGCTGTTGATCGCGATGGATCGCCCCGGATGGCCGTTAGGTACCAGCGATTACTTAGGCCCAACCGCCTTGATCAACTCCCCCATATTCTTCACGAACGCCGCGGTGGAG
>NZ_JAIXSV010000020.1 GCF_027484505.1 Asticcacaulis sp. | reverse complement strand
GGAATGATTTCAAATGGAATCATTCCGCTTAAGCCGCCATTGAGGCGGCGGCCAAGGTGGCGTAGCCACCGCCCGGCGAGGGACAAAACAAAAATCTGGATCATTATGTTTCCACCGGAAATCATAATGATCTAGAGCCACCCTTTGAGGCGGAACCACACCAGCGGCCCGACCGCTGAGGCAATCATAGCCAGCACCACAAGCGGATAGGCCCACGGCACGTGCAGTTCGGGCATAAATTCAAAATTCATCCCATAGAGCGAGGCGATCAGGGTCGGCGGCAGGAAGGCCACCGAGGCCACCGAGACGATCTTGATCGTCGTGTTCTGCTCCAGATTGATCACCCCCAGCGCGGCGTCGTGCAAATAGGCGATATTACCCGACACAAAAGCCGAATGGTCATTGAGCGAGGCCACATCCTTTTCCAGCGTGCGCAGCTTGTCATGGAAGGCGTTGAAGCCCGCCTCATCCGCCCCGACCAGTTCGCGGTCCAGCGTCCGCGCAAACAGCAGCAGACGACCAAACGAAACCAGACTGTCGCGGATGCGCGCCGTGTCCGACTGACAGCGCCCCAGTTCGCGCAAGACCTTTTCCAGATTGCGCCCGCGCTTGGGTGCGAAGATACGCCCGGAAATCTCATCCACGGTCGCCGACGCCTTTTCCAGCAGGTCGGCCGTGCGGTCGATCAGCACCTCCAGCAGATTGGCCAGCGCTTCGTGCGCCCGATCACAGTTTTCCGGATGGCGCACTGTGCGTTCGGCAAAAATGCTGAACGACTTGGGGTCGATATAGCGAATGGTGATCAGGTGCTGACGGTGCAGGACGAAGGTCACCGGCCCCGATTGCAGGTGGTCGAAACCGCCATAGAAAGCCACCTGCGCCGTCATGAAGGCCGCACCGTCTTCGAGATAGAGGCGCGAGGAAAACTCGATCTCCTGCATGTCCTCGCGCGTCGGCAGGTTCAACCCGACCACGCCTTCGACATAGCGTTCTTCCTCGCGGTCGGGATTGTAGAGGTCGATCCACACCCCGTCCGGCGTAATCTCACACCAGCCGGCCTCGTCCCCTGCCCCTTCGGGCGGCACCACGGTAAAGGCCCCGTCCGGGGCCGCGTCACGGCTATAGATGTTCAGCATGAGACCTCTCGAAGATCAACCTTGCATAGGCCGCTTTGTGTCGTCCTGACAAGTCAAACGCCGCTGGCGGGACCAGCGGCGTTGAAAGCATCCAGACAGAAAGGACCCGGCTCAGGCCTTGGTCTTTTCGGTTGTCTTTGCGGATTTTTTGGCGTCGGCCTCAGCGACCTTTTTGGTCCCCGATTTGTCAGCCTTGGCGGTTTTGGAGGTCTTTGCGGCCTTGTCGTCCGCTTCGGCGACGGCCTTCTTGCTGGACTTGGGAGCCGCCTTGCCGCTCTTGTCAGCCTTGGCATTGTCGGCGACCTTGGTCGTCTTGTCGCCCTTGGCCGTCTTGCTGTTTGCCTTCGCGGTGGTCGCCTTGTCGGCGTCCTTGTCCGCGACGGCCTTTTCAGTGGACGTCTTCGTCTTACTCGCCTTCGCCTTATCCGCAGCCTTGGCGTCCGGCTTCACATCGGCGGGCTTGGGCGTCACCGCATCGTCGGCCGTTGCGGAGGCCAGCGCCTGACTGCGCGGCGCTTCGGCATCGGTGGTCAGGGCATTGACCAGAGCCTTGTTGCTGGTCTTGGAGGACGTCTTCTGCGCCACCTTGTCGAACGCAGACGGCTTCTTGACGGTGGGCTTGTCGAGAACCTGAGTGACGAGGTTTTCCCCCATCTCCTGGCCCTTCTGGGCCGCCTGATAGATGAAGCCATAGGTCGGATAGACCGTGGTGCCCACATCAGCGATCGGGCCGTACCACACCTTCACCTTGCTCCAGTCGCCCTTGTCCGAGACATCGACGACGGTGACGTCTTTTTCAACCTGACCACGACGGCCACCGATGGGCGACCAGTTGGCGTGGGTGATCTGAATGACGCGATCGGTAATGACCTGAGAGACGACGGCCACGTGGCCCAGTCGCATCTTGCCCTGCGGACGGAACACGAGAACCGCACCCGCTTTCGGTGCCTGACCCTTGTCGTATTTGCCCGAAGCGCCTTCCCACCAGGTCCAGGCGTCACCGAAAATGTTCATACCCGTGATCGAACGGGCGAAGGTGACGCATTGCCAGTAGGGGGATTTCTTCTCAGCGGCCTGCGCGCCCACGGCGCCAAACGCCAGAGTCGCCGACAGGGCCAATACGCTTAGTCTTTTCAGCACACGAGCACTCCATTTGGGGCCTGATCGAGGGGCCTTCGCGGCGGTCCTCTTAGGGGTCTTACAGGGGGTGGCTGCGGGTGAAAAAGATCAGCTAAAACGCCCGCAACATTTACTTGTAGAGGTTTGATACATAACTCAGCGGCATTTACAAAGCCTTTATTTTCCAAATCGTGGTAAATTTCCCACATCCGGACAGGCCGCGCCTGAGGATGTTGCAAAAAAGTTGTTAAACATCAGTTAACTATAAATTCAGGGCGTGGGCGAAAAAAAACGAGCGTCTTTTCGCCGCACGCGGGAAAAGACGCTCGTTTTTCAGTTCTTCGTCCGCTTACGGATCAGCGCGCCAGGCGGTAAGCGAGTCGATAGCGCAGCCGGTCACCCAGATGGCGCACGACATTGCGCATCGGGAGTTCGACAATGTGATGGCCCAGCATGGCCACCGGAACAATGGCGATCAGGCCCACCGCCCACCACAGCAGCGGCAGGGGCGCATCCCCGGTGCCCAGCACCATGCCCATCACATTGAGATAGACCCACTTCCACGGCACATAGACCATGTACATGGCAAACGACACTTCGCCGAGATAGACCAGCACGCGGTTGCCCATCACGCCGCCATTGCCAAAGCGCGACACGCACAGCAGCATCAGGCCCAGCATCGGCACGATCAGGGCGTCGATCTTCAGCCACGAGGCCGCGGCAATGACGATCAGGCTGGAGGCCGCCGCCCCGATCAGCGCCACCTGGGGCGTCAGCTTGCCTGAGCGCCACACCAGATAGAGCGCACACCCCAGCATGAAGGTCGGCACGATACGCAGCGCCCCCCAGAAGACGGTGGCCGAGGTCAGCTTAAAGCCCATAAAGGCTTCGAAAATCATATACAGGCTGACGAGGAAGGTGACCGACAGGCCGACGGCCAGCCACGGACGGGCGCGCATCGACCACGCCACCGTGCCAAAGACCGGGAACAGCAGATAGGCGAACCATTCCGCCGAAATCGACCACGAGGGGTGATTAAAGGCCGCTTCGGGCGCCAGACCCCAGGCCTGAACGAGGAACAGATGCGCCGGCAGGGACGGCCAGTTGACCAGATTCTTATCAACGCTCATGCCCTTCAGCGTCGCGGCCCCCCACAGCAGGATCGCAAAGCACAACGTCGCCAGATGCAGCGGATAAACACGCGCCAGCCGGTTGACGATGAAAGACCCGTAGCGGAACCGCCCTTCCCCCAGCGACGTCATATAGACATGGCTCAGAATGAAACCCGACAGGATGAAGAACAGATCGACCCCCAGATACCCATTTTCGATGATACCGAGCGGGATCGCACCTTCAAGCGCCGACCAGTAGCTGTAGAGGATCACCCATACCGCCGCAAAGAAGCGCAGCGAGGTCAGCGGCCGGATGTTATCGGCTGCGGCCTGGGAAACGGCGGCGCGAATGGGTGTCGTCATGGGGCGGGTTCCTGTGCGGGGTGTCCTGAAATAAACCAGTCAGGCGAATTTCGACAAAGCCCTGCACGTCATATGCCACTCACGCACGAAGAAGGCCCTGCGGCACACGCTGCCACAGGGCCTTTAAGAAGCGGTGAAATCAGAAGGCTTATTTACGCTTCCAGTTGCCGGAATCGTCCTTGTAATATTCCCCGGCCTTGACCTTCGGGAAGATCACATTGCTGTAGGCGGAGGCCCCGGCGGCGGCCGGAGAGACGCCGTTTTTGGCAGCGGCTTCGGCATAGACGCGGGCGCGGCCGGCATTGATCTCATCGACCGCGGCCTTGGTGGCGGCATCGGCTGCGTCCTTGACGAGGCCCAGATAGCCGTCGGATTGCTCACCCACCGTACCGGCGGCCTTGGCGGCATCGACGGTCGCCTTGGCGGCCGCCATACCCGTCTGTTGGGCATAGGCCGGGGCGTTCAGCGCGATACCGGCGGTCAGCACGGCCGACGACACGACGACGGCGCTGAGGATCGAAAACAGGGTCTTTTTCATAGCCAAATTCCTCAGAACAGGTCCGGATTTTGTTTGACGAGGGCCTTCACATCTTCATCCAGCGAGATACGCACATTGGCGTCGAGCTTGGCGTAGATGGTGATGGGATCGACCTGTAGGCGAACCGTCGGCGTGCAGGCCGCCGTGAGCGCTACACCCGCCAGACACAGGGCGGCCATGCCCGCGCGGGCGACAGGGGATTTCAACATGAAGGGCTCCACAGCAAGAGATCATGACGTCTGGATATCAGCTATAAGCTGAACCGGGCCTGAATGACAGAGACATTCTCGGTACCGGATACGGTGCAAAATTATGTCTATTTGAGCTTCGACCAGTCGAAGCCACCCCGTTTTTGCACCTCGACATAGTCCTTAAGGAACTCATCGAGATTGTAATTCACATCCAGATTCAGATTAACCGGTGTATCGGACGGCAGGTCGAGGGGCTTTTGCGTCCAGGTGCCGCGCACGAAATCGATCCAGCTGACCAATGCTTCCTTACGCTCCGGCGGATCATAGCGCCCGACGATACGGAAGTTGAAATTCAGTTGCCCCTTGTCATCGGTATTCACCGCCGCCGACAACTCGTTATAGGCCAGATTCTCCATCGCCTGATAGGCCAGATTCTCAATCGCATTGGCGGAAGGGATCTGCGGCGGCGCGATTACTCCGGCCAATGGCCCGCGGGTGGAGACCTGCGCATTGTGGGTGACCTCACCGTCGGCCACCACATCGGTCACCGCATTGCGGCGGATCGAGACACGGCCCGGCCCTTCGCCCAGCAGGTAGCCCTTGCGCACACTGAGCTTGCCGCCACTCAGTTCAAACGGCAGCTTGCCCGACACGAAGCCGGTAAATTCAGCGTCCTTGGCGAACGGACTTGAGGCCACCACCTTGCCGAAATCGACCTTGTCAAAGCTCAGTTCCCCCTTGAGCGGCTTGGTCGTGTCGAACGGCACGTCCATCGGGGCCAGGGCAAAATCGCCGCCGTCGCTGGTGACACGCGCGCTTTCGAGCTTCAGATAATCCCCGGCAAACTGCACCACCGCCCGCACGTCTTTCAGCGGCACGACGCTGGTGACGTTGCGGATCGTCAGGGTCTGACCCGGTGCCGATTGCAGCGGAGCCAGAGAGGTAAAGTCAATCCGCCCGTTCAGCCCTTCGACCAGACCTGCCGGGCCGGTAAAGCCCATCTCATTCAGCGTCAGCAGGCCGCCTGAGGTCGAACCACCGGGCGACCAGCCGATAAAGCCTTTGAAATCGACGCGGCCTGTCGTGTCGCGCTGCACCACCCCCGCTACCATCGGCGTCAGGTCGAGCGGTTGCAGCTTTTGCGGCGCAAAGGTCAGGTTCGTCGCGGTCAGGTCAGCGCGGCCCCGGCCGCTGGCCACATCCGAGGTCAGCCTGATCTCGGCCAATGGTCCGCCGGCGCGCGCCTGTACCGCCGCATCGGCAGACGTCACGGCCAGCTTGCCGTCGAGCGTCTTGCGGCCCTGCGCCATATCACCGGCGATTAACACCGGATGGAAGCGCGGCGCGTCCAGCGCGTCCGTGGCTTTCAGGGTTTTCAGCGCCACCGTAAAGCCCAGTCCCTCGGCGTCCGCGAAGCTGCCGGCCGTAAAGGCCCCCTCGCCGCCCGCCAGCTTGACCTGATAGTCGGGCGCGGCAGCGGTCAGGCTGTCGAAGCGGCCTTCGCTGCGCCACTGACCGTTGTTCAGGGTCAGGATGGGGGCCGTCGTCGGGCACAGGCGCGTGGTTACCGCGGTCAGGCGGCCGCCAATATCGGCGCGGTCGGCGGTAAAGGGCACGCAGTCATCCAAGCGCGCCTGCAACAGGCCCGCCGCACTATAGCTGAAGCGGCCATTGGCCCTGGCCTGCGCGCCATAGACGGGCGCGAAGTTGAAACCGGCCTCAAGACTCAGGCGACCCTCCAGCGCGCCCTGCGCCCCGAAGCCAAAGTCCGACACCCGCGCCTTGAGCACAGGCAGGGTTTCGCCACTGGTCACCACCGTAAAGACGCTGCGCGCATCACTGGCGATCAGGGGAGAATGGCCTTCGGTCGTCAGGCGGATCTCACCACCGTCCAGCGGGCGGATCAGCACCGGCTTGCCCGGACGCACGGCGAAGCGGTGGCGGTTGCCCTGCCCGCTCAGCGACACACGCACAGTGTCGGCCGACAGACTGAAACGGTCGGCGGCGCGCAGCAGCGACACCATCAGGTCCGGGCCCGGCGGCGGCGCGGGCACCGGCGGTATGCCGTCCGGCAGGCGGGCATTGGCGGCGTCAAAGGCCACACGCCCGTCGGCCAGAGCTTTGGCGCGGTCGGCGGCCAGCGCGTCCATGCCGCGATAGCTGCCCTGACGGCCGTTCACATCGGTGGTCAGGGCGATTTCGTAAGCGTCTGGCCCTAAGCGGCCCGTGCCGTCCAGCCGGGCGGTCACGCCGGAAAGGCTCAGATCCCCCTGCGCGGCGCGGGCGGCCACCGCACGGCCTTCAAAACTGAGGTCGGTGCCTTCGGAGCCGTGCGCCAGCGAAAATCCGGAGAGGTCCAGCGCCGCCTCATTCAGCAACAGGGTGTCCTGTGTAAAAGCCCCGGCCTTGAGGCTTATGGAGCCATCAAGCGTCAGCGCCGAAGCCGCATCGAGGGCCAGATCGCTACGGAGCGTCATGTCCTGCGCCGTCACCCGAACGGCGCGGCCTTGCATCGTGCCGCTGCTAAAGCCGTCGAGCGTCGCCATCACCTGCGACATGCCCGAAAAGGCCACGCGCGTGTTTTCAAAATCGACCCGGCCATTGAGACCGATGGTGCTGTCGAGCCCCTGAACCGACGCCGCACCCTCAATAGCTTCGGCGCGCACGGCCAGCATACCACTGATCACGCCGTCAAAGGCCGACAGAGGCGATTTGCGCGAGGCGGCGTCCGACAACCGGCGATAAGGCAGCCGCAGGTCAAGGTCGGCGTGCACCCCGCTCACGCGCGGCAGGGGATCACCCAATTCGGCATCTGGCGCGCGCGCCGCCGGGAACAGCAACTCCGCCGCAGACAGGTTGGCGTCGATGCGCAGGGCCTCACCGGCATCGGCGTCGGGTTCGGCCTGAATGCGGATATGGCCGTCCGAAAGCTGCCCCTGCAATTGCGAACCGTTGAGCGCGCCGGGGATAAGGGTGGCGTTCAGCGCGCGCAGGCGTCCGTCTTTCAGGCTGAGCCCGCCGGTGGCGGCCAGCGTGCCATAGTCGGTTCGCACACGAATGCGCGCGTCTTCGACCAGAATCTCTTCCGGCAAGGGACCACCGCCCCCGCCGCCGCCTTTCAGCAGGCGGTCCAGACGCCCGAAACCCAATCCCTTTTTATCATAGGAAAAGCTCAACTCCGGCTTGACCAGATGGATGCGCTTAAGGCGCGTCAGCGGCTGCCCCAGCCGCCACAGGTTCAGCTCATAATCAATGTCGAAGCGTTCGATCTTCAGGTCGGGTCGTCCGGCCTCGCCCAGCACGATGCGGCCAGACACATGATCCAGACTCAGGGTGTCGATGCGCAGTTCAGAGGGAATATCGTTCGAACGCAGCCAGCCCTGCGCCACTTCGCGGGCAATGTCCTTGCGCGCCGCATAGGCGATTACACCCACCGCCGCCGCGCCCCACAGGGTCAGCAGGAGCCAGCCGCCCGCCTTCAGGTAGCGCTTGCGCTTGCCAGAGCCACCCGGCCCGCCGCCGCCAGAGCCAGTGCCACCCTTTTGGCCGCCCCCACTGCCGCCTTTCGGGCGCGGCGAAGGGGTGTCACTTCCGTTGCCAACCGCACGGGTAAAACTCGACTGGGGCGGCAGCCGCACAGGAAACAACAGCTCACCTCCATCCTCAGGCGCATCGGTCAGAATGTGGGTGCGCAACGGATCAAGCTCTCACGGGATCAAAAGGTTGGCCAAAGGTTCAGGGCAGCATTATGGCACGTAACTCTTAAAAAAACGGCTCATAACCGATTCTTTTTCTTACCGTATCCGGACCATTACGGCCCCTTTACAGGCCGCCCGGTGCGTTTTTTAGTCGCGCGTTACGCAAAGTGATAGGGTCAGAGTCTCACCCGCCGCGGGGCGTCTCGTGTCGTAAAAAACCCATAAATGCGCCCTGAAAGGGCCGGTTTAAGCCGGATATTAACCTTCGCCCCCTAATTGGGACAGACCCTTTCGTGTGCCTGCGGCCGGAAAACGGCGATATATGAGGCGGTCGCCGCCTCATTTTCGCCCTATTTCGGCGTATGCAGGGGCGTTAACACTTTCAAATTCGCGTCTGCGGCATATTGTCGGGTCGCACATTCCCTGAAACAGGGAGATACAGGCTAACTGGGCGGCGGAGAGAACGGCTCCGTTTGAGTAGAGCCCGCGTTGTGTAAACCTCGTATACCGTTTTTGGATCGTAATGGCTCAACTCGACCCTCGCCGCCAACCTGTGCGCCTGACCCCGATGGTGCTGGTCTCTGCGACCGCCCTGACGGTGGCCACTCTGGTCTGGCGCGTTTATCAGCCGCTGCCGAGCGAATTGCCGACCCTTGACCCCAGTGCGACCCTGGCGCTGGAAACCCGCGCCCTGGCCGAAGCCGCCGCGCGTCCGGGCTTCACCCAGCCCGTAAATGTGCAAATCATGGTGCGCGCCGGCGAAACCCTCAGTCAGGCCCTGACCCGTTCGGGCGTCTCCTCGACCGAGGCCAATGCTGCTGTCTCCCTTTTGTCCCAAGCCTTTGATGTGGTCAATGTCGGCAAGGGCTTAAGCCTTCAGGCCGCCATTGCCCGCCCCGAAAACGGCCGCTCCCCGGCGCAGCTTCTGGGCCTGACCGTGCGCACCGGCCCGGCCAAGCAACTGACCCTGACCACCAGCCACGACGGCTCGATGCGCCTGCGCGCGCTCGAAGAATCGGTGCGCGATGAACGCCGCGTCGCCATTGGCACCATCGACGGCTCGCTGATCACCTCTGCCACGGCGCTGGGCGCCACGCCGAACGTCACCGGTCAGGTGCTCAAGCTGTTCGCGCACAAGATCGACTTTGAACGCGACATCCAGCCGGGCGACACCTTCAAGCTGGTGTTCGACCGCAAGGTCACCGAAAGCGGCCGCGTGGTTGAATCCGGCAATCTGCTGTACGCCGAAATCAGCGCCAAAGGCCACATCACGCGCTTCTATTCCTATAAGCGTCAGGGCGATAAGGAATCGCAGTTCTTCGACGATACGGGCAAGAATATCAAAGGCTTCCTGCTGGCCACGCCGGTCGCGGCGGCCCGCACCTCGTCCGGTTTCGGTATGCGTCGTCACCCGATCCAGGGCTTTATGAAGATGCACACCGGCATCGACTTCGCCGCCGGTACAGGCACCCCCATCTACGCCGCCGGTGATGGCGTGGTGGCCGATGCCAAATGGTGGGGCGGTTACGGCCGCTGGGTGCGCGTGTCGCACAATAATGACTGGGCCACCGGCTATGCCCACATGTCGCAGATCAAGGTCCGCCCCGGTCAGCGCGTCAAGCAGGGCGAACTGATCGGCTATGTCGGCTCGACCGGCAATTCGACCGGCCCGCACCTGCACTTCGAAGTGTGGTACAAGAACCGCCCGATCAATCCGAAGGACGCCAAGGTGCCGCAGGGCACCATCCTCGCCGGTCAGGACCTCGTGGCCTTCAAGGCGCGCAAGCACGAGCTGGACACCATGATCGCCATGGCCGACCTCAAGCGCACGCAGGACAATCTGCCGTCTCAGGCGTTGGCCATGAAGACGACGCCGTACAAGTACGAAGACTCCGGCGCGGCCAACAAGCTGGTTGCCAAGACGGAACGCAAGAACATCCCGCTGCGCCCGGCCCTGTCCACCAGCCGCGGCAGCCAGTAAGCGACGAACAAAGCCCGGTTCTGCCGGGCTTTTTGTTGCGTGGTCCCTGAACCTTAAAAACGCTCCAGAAGCTGCAATGTCAACTCGACATCCCAAGCATCGTATCCCGCCACAAAATCGAGCCCCTCGAATAGCGCACGCGTAACGGCTTCGGACCGGCTCCATGTCTCAAGACAAACCCTGTCATTTGCCGTCAGTTGAGACCAGCAAAAATCACGCTCGTCCATCTCCAAAACTGCGCGTACCAATCGGCACAACTTCATTACAGACTGATCGCTCTCCACCGCTTCGAACTGGCTTAACAGGGCGAAAACCTCATTGCCGACGATGCGATTACCGACCAGCAGATCAGGAAGTTGCTGAGTGGTAAACGGAGCGTAGCAGACGAAGGGCCACGCTGCCCTGAATACTTGACGGACTGTAGCGATCTCATCGGCAGGCCACGATTTGAAGTGGGCGTAGTCCAGCTTCCTTGCCGTCAAGCTGGCGTCAAACCCAGAGCCCTGTGCGCTGACCATCAGCTCGAGTATACGCGGCAGAAAATGCTTATAATCAAGCTGGCTGCCCACTGTGTAGAGCGCCGATCCGGCGAAATTATCCAGCTTTTGGGGTGTAAGATCACGAAGAGGGGCCGACGTCAGATCGGCGAGCAGGGCCTCAGCGTTTTCTGCGGGTGAGACAGCGAGACCTCCCGGTCGCCGGTAACTGGCGAAAACTTCGTAAGCGTCATCAATCGCTTTCCGCCATGCGTTTTCACTGTCTTCACGTCTCCCCATGACAGATAGTAGGCAGAAACCGTCTGGTCTGTCACCCGGATCTTATCCCCCCCTATGCCGCAAGACATCACTCCAGCTTATCCACCCGATACAGACTTGGAAACAGTTTGATCCACGCGCCCGTCACCAGTATCGCGCCAATGCCGCCGAACAGGGCCGCGCCAATGGGCCCCAAAAGCCGCGTCGCCACGCCGCTTTCAAATTCGCCCAGCTCGTTCGACGCCCCGATAAACAGGTAAGACACCGAAGCCACCCGCCCGCGCATGGGGTCCGGCGTCACGATCTGCACCAGCGTGCCGCGCACAAAGACGCTGACCATATCCGCCGCCCCCAGCACGGCCAGCGCGGCCACCGACACGAAGATATTCGTCGAAAGCCCGAAAATAATGGTCATCAGGCCGAACACTGCCACGCCGCCGTACATCCACTTGCCGGCCTTGTACTTCAAGGGTCGCCGCGCCAGCCAGATCGCCGTCATCATGGCGCCGACCGCCGGGGCGGCCCTGAGTGCGCCATAACCGATCTCACCGGCGTGCAGAATATCGCGCGCAAAGATGGGCAGCAGCGCCGTCGCCCCACCCAGCAGCACCGCCGCCAGATCGAGCGACAGGGCGCCAAAGACGATCTTGTTGGTCCAGATATAGATGAGGCCTTCGCGCACCATCTCCATCTTGGAGCCGGTCGGCGCGTTGACGGGGTGCGTATCGGCCTTCAGCGTGGCGATCAGCACGCCCCCGATGACAAACAGCGCCGCCGAAAAGCCGTAAGCGAACATGGCCGAGACGCTGAGCAACAGGCCGCTGACCGCTGCCCCGGAGATACCGCCGATCTGAAACGCCAGGGCATTGGAGGCGATGGCGCGCGGCAAAATCGCCTTAGGCACCAGCATGGGGCCAATCGCCGATGAGGCCGGGGCAATAAAGGCACGCGACGCCCCCAGAAAGAAGGACAGCGCAATCAGGCCTGAAATCGGCGGATGATCCAGCGCCGACAGCCCCATATAGCCCAGCGCAATCACCGCCTGCGCCGTGATCGTATAGCCCATGATCTTTTTGCGGTCATAGCGATCCGCCACGATTCCCGCCGGCAGCGTAAAAGCGAACATGGCGATGAACTGCGTCAGCCCCATCAGACCGATATAGAGCGCCGCTTCGCCGATGCCGGAATCCTTGCGCGCCGTCTCATAGATCTGCCAGGCGATGACCGCGCTTTGCGACGAAAAGCCCAGCACCGAACACAGGCGGGCGATCCAGAAGTTGCGGTAGGCGGGTATGCGGAACGGGTTTTGCGACTCCGGCGGCAAAGGCGGCTCGGAAACGATTTCAGGCGAAACGGGAGGGGTCACGGCAGTATCCGGTAAATGCGTCCACGAATGATTTTACTTTCGTTCGCGGCAAAGTCGTCTTACACCACGCGCCATGACGAATATACCCGAAAACACGCTCGATCCGGTCGAATTGACCAAGGCCCTGATCAACCATCCGTCCGTGACCCCGGTGGACGCCGGGGCGATGGACCGCGTGCAGCAGACGCTGGAATCGCTCGGTTTTGCCTGTGAGCGGCTGAAGTTCGGCGAGATCGAAAACCTCTATGCGCGACGCGGGACAGCTTCGCCCAACCTGTGCTTTGCCGGTCATACGGACGTGGTGCCCGAAGGCGCGCTTGACGGCTGGCGCTCGTACCCGTTTGCGGCGACCATCGAAAACGGCGTGCTGACCGGGCGCGGAGCCGTCGATATGAAGGGCGGTATTGCGGCGTGGATCGCGGCCGTGTCGCGCTTTGAAAATGTGCCGGGGTCGCTGTCCTTCCTGATCACCGGCGACGAGGAAGGCGAGGCGTTGGACGGCACCAAAAAGGTCGTCGAACACCTGAGGCAAACGGGCGAGATCATCGACCACTGCATTGTCGGCGAGCCCACCTCTTCGGCGGTGCTGGGGGACATGATCAAGGTCGGCCGCCGCGGCTCGATCAATGCCACGATCACGGTTACGGGCAAGCAGGGCCACGTCGCCTACCCGCAGCGCGCACTCAATCCGATCCCGGTGCTGGTCGCCATCATGGCCGAACTGGACGGGCGCGTGCTGGATGAGGGCTATGAGCGCTTCCTGCCGTCGAATCTCGAAATCACCACCTTTGATGTGGCGAACAAGACCACCAACCTGATCCCGCAAACGGCCTCAGGGCGCATCAATATCCGCTTTAACCCGGCCCATTCGGGCGCGTCCTTACAGGCGTGGATCGAAGAGGTTTGCGCCCGCCATGCTGAGCGTAGCGGTGCGGTGATCGAGGTGAAGGCGGCCATTTCGGGCGAGGCCTTCCTGACTGAGGCCGGGCCGTTCGTCGATGTCATTCAGGACGCCATCCGCGACGTGCTGAAGGTCGAAGCCGATCCGTCCACCACCGGCGGCACGTCGGACGCGCGCTTTATCCGTGCGCTTTGCCCGGTGGTGGAATTCGGCCTGGTAGGCCAGACCATGCATCAGGTCAATGAAGCGACCCCGGTGCAGGACCTCTATGACCTGACCGAGGCCTATGCGGCGCTGATCGCCAGATATTTCAAGGTGTTCGCCTAATTCTCCTCCCTGTGCCGAAGGCATGGGGAGGTAGCACTGAGCGCAGCGAAGTGACGGGGGGCACAACGCCTAGCCTCTCAGCGCGCGCTAACCTTGGGAGTCGCCCCCCTCCGCCTCGACGCGCTTCGCTTGCTCGGCACCTCCCCAAACCTGCGGTTTAGGGAGGAGATTATATCGAGCTGCGGCTTTGGAAATCCGGTTCCGGTTCAAAGGTGACGTGCGTCAGACACAGGCCTTCCGGCGGGGCCACCTGCCCGCAGGCGCGGCGGTCGCGGGCTTCCAGCGCCGCCTTGACGTCGGCCACCGTCCAGCGCCCGATCCCCGCCTCGACCAGCGTCCCGGTCATCGAGCGCACCTGACGATGCAGGAAGGAGCGTGAGGCAAAGACGAGGTGAATCTCCTCCCCCACGCGCTTCACCCGTGCGATATCCAGCGTCTTGATGGGGGACGCCGCCTGACACTCCGTGTCGCGGAAGGTGGTGAAATCATGCCGCCCGATCAGGTGCTGCGCCGCCGCAGCCATCACCTCGGCGTCCAGCGGCTTCTTGACGTGCCACACCCGCCCCTGCTCCAGCGCGGGCGGCGCGCGGCGGTTGAGGATGCGATAAAGATACATGCGCCCCGTCGCCGAAAAGCGCGCCGAAAAGTCGTCATCGACGATGGCCGCTTCGCGCACGGCAATCGGTTCGGGCACCAGATAGGCGTTCATGGCGTCGCGCACCACATCGGGCCGGTAGGTCTTCGGCAGATCAAAGGTGATCACCTGCCCCGACGCATGAACGCCCGTATCGGTACGCCCGGCCGCCGTGATGCGCAGTGTTTCGCCCGAAAAGCCCAGAATAGCGCGCTCCAGCGACCCCTGTACGGTGGGCAGGTTGTCCTGAGCCTGAAACCCCTTGTACGGGCGGCCATCATATTCAACGAGGCAGGAATAGCGGGGCATCAGACATCGGAACCTTTCATACTCCCCCAGCGTGCTGGGGGAGGTGGATCGATACCATCAGGTATCGAGACGGTGGGGGGCTTTCGGCAGGCCCCCACCACCGCATCTCGCGCTGAGCGCTTCGTGAGGTCCCCCTCCCCGGCACACCGGGGAGGTATAGGTGTTGCGCCTCATCCCAAACGATCCCCGACGCTCAGGCCCACGCCATTGAGGAACTCGGCGGCCTCCTGCGCGCCCTTGCCTTCGCGCTGCACGCGCTCGAGTTCGATCACGCCGTCGCCCGTGGCAAGGCGCAGGCCCGGCCCGATCAGCGTGCCCGGCGCGGCGTCGGTCGTGGCCTCATCGACGCGCGACATCAGCACCTTGAGCCGCTGCTCGCCCTTTGGCGTCGTCAGGACCGTCCACGCGCCCGGAAACGGCGACAGGCCCCGGATGTGCCAGTCGAGTTCGCGGGCCGGCCGGCTCCAGTCGATGCGCGCCTCTTCGGAGGTGATCTTTTTGGCGTAGGTGACCTCGCCGACCTGCGGCTCGCCCTCCGGCTGGCTGCGCTCGATGGCCGCCAGCGCCACCGGCAGCAGCGATGCCCCCAGCCCAGCCAGCTTATCGTGCAGGGTCTGGGCTGTGTCCTGCGCCGTGATTTCGACGCGGCCAGACAATATGACCGGCCCTTCGTCCAAACCTTCGGACATCCGCATCACCTGCACGCCGGTATGCGTGTCACCGGCCATGATCGCCCGCTGGATGGGCGCCGCCCCGCGCCAGCGCGGCAGCAGCGAGGCATGGAGGTTGAAACAACCGAGCGGCGGGTGCTCCAGCACCTCGCGCTTCAAAATCTGGCCGTAGGCGACAACGATGGCCGCGTCGATGTCCAGCGCCTGAAATTCAGCGATGGCCTCAGGCGACTTCATCGACTTCGGCGTGCGTACCGGCAAACCCAGGCTGTCGGCAAAGGCGTGCACCGGCGACGGGGTCAGCACCTGCCCCCGTCCCTTGGGCGCGGGCGGCTGCGAATAGACGCAGACGATCTCATGACCGGCGGCGACCAGTTCAGCCAGAGCCTTCACGGCAAAATCGGGGGTGCCCATAAAGGCCAAACGCATAGGATTACTCCGCAAAAGACAAAAGCGCATCCGGTGGACGCGCTTTTGGCTCAATTCAAAGGGCTATGCAAGTTATGCTACGCGTTTGAGCTTTCTAACCTTCGTCACCGCCCGGTCGCGTTTCAGCTTCGACAGGTGGTCGATAAACAGCACACCGTTCAGGTGGTCCATCTCGTGCTGGATGCAGGTGGCGTAGAGGCCGTCGCACTCTTCGATCACCTCTTCGCCCTGATAGTTCAGGTATTTCAGCCGCACGCGCGCCGGGCGCCTCACCTCGTCATAGACTTCGGGCACCGACAGGCAACCTTCGTCATAGGTGGACAACTCCTCCGACGCCCAGAGGATTTCCGGATTGACGAAGTAACGCGGCTGCTTCGGCGCCGGGGCGTCTTCGGGCAGGTCGTCCGGGCGCTCCTGAAGGTCCATGACGATAACGCGGATCGGTTCGCCGATCTGGATTGCCGCCAGCCCGATGCCGGGCGCGTCGTACATGGTCTCCAGCATGTCGTCCATCAGAGCGCGCAGTTCGTCGGTCACGCCCCCTTCAACGGGTTTGGACACCTGCTTGAGCAGCGGATGGGGTACAGTGATGATGTCTCTAATGGCCATGCCGCTAAAATAAGAAGCCGCCCCGCGCGGGTCAAGGCATTCGCGCTTCGCCGCTGACGATTGCTTACAAATCAATCCCTTGGCCAATGCCATTCACGAAGCGCCAGTGACCCACCGTCCGTTGACGTAGGCAGAGGCCCCTTTCGCGCATCTTTTGCCCCACCATTGTCGGGTCGCATTACATCGGGGTCATCGCAACGCAATCAAACGAGGCTTCCATGTTCAAACCCGCTCTTATCGCCGCCCTGATGGGCCTTGTCGCCCTGCCCGCCAGCGCCGAAACCCTGACGGTACAGTTTTCCAAACTGACGCCTAAGGGCACGCTGATGGTGGCCCTCTATAAGGGCGAAGAGGCCTATAAAGGCGGCAAGCCCGTCGCCGCTCAGCAGGTCGCCGTCAGTGCTGACACAGCTACCGCCACCTTCGACGTCGAACCGGGTCAGTACGGCCTGAAGATGTTCCACGACGTCAATGGCAACGGCAAGATGGACACCAATCCCTTCGGTATGCCGGTCGAGCCCTTCGCCTTCTCCAACAATGCCAAGGGCCGCATGGGCCCGGCGACGTGGGCCGACGCCGTCTTTGAGGTCAAGGGCGACACCACGCAAGACATCGCGTTTTAAGGAGGCGTTCCGATGACCGACCTGTCCCGCCGTTCCTTCCTGACCGCGCTGGGCGGCGCAGGCCTGATGGCCGCCGCGCCGACATCCTGGGCCGCCGCGGCCGCCACCGCCAATTTTTCGGAAGGCTGGCGTCTGGCCGTCGCCAACGCCCCGGCTGAAGGCTACGCCCCCTCCACCCTCACCCGCCTGAGCGGCAAGATGCCGGCGGGCCTGAGTGGCACGCTCTACCGCAATGGCCCGGCGTGGTTCCGCTATGGCAACGACGTCACCGGCCACTGGTTTGACGGCGACGGCATGATCCAGAAATACGACCTCAGTGCCGACGGCGTGCGCCACACGGGCCGCTTCGTCGATACAGTCAAACGCCGCGTCGAACAGCAAAAACAGGCCATCGTCATGCCGGGCTTCGGCACCAAGGGCCGCGCCGATGCCCCGGTGACCAGCAATGACGATGTCAACGCCGCCAATACCTCGGTCCTGCGCGTCGGGGACGAATTGTGGGCCCTGTGGGAAGGCGGCTCACCCTACCGCCTCGATGCGCAGACCCTGCTCACCAAGGGCCCCAAAACCTTCCGCGACGACCTGAAAGGGCTGGCCTTTCTGGCCCACCCCAAGGTCGAACCGTCGGGCCGCATCTGGAGCGCCGGGTTCATGGGCGACAAGGCATGGATCTGGCAGCTCAGCCCGTCGGGAGAGATGGAGCGCGGCGAGCTGGTCCAGCTTCCCGCCGCCGGTTACGCCCACGACTGGGTGGTCAGCGAACGCCACCTGATCCTCCCCATGCAGCCTCTGATCGCCGAACGGCGCACGCCGCCCTTCGTTGATACGCTGGTCTGGCGTCCCGATCAGCCGATCCGCATTCTGGTCGTTGAAAAGGCCGACCTGTCGAAGCGGCGTCTGTATGAGCTGCCCGCCGCCACCTACTTTCACACGGGCGACGCCTGGGAAGACACCGATGGCACGATCCGCTTCGATGTCTGTCTGGCCAGTTCGCCAAAGTTCGGTCTGAGCGGGGCGCGTGATCTGGTGAAGGGTATTTATAACGCCGGTAATGATGAGGAGGCGCATCTGGCCCTGATCACGCTGCGCCCGGACGGTCGCGCCGAAATGCAGGCGACGGGGGTCTCGTCGGAGTTTCCGCAGACCGATCATCGCTTTCAGGGGCTGCGCCGCGACCGCGTCGTGCACGTCGGCGGCTATATTGAGGGCCGTCTGGGGGCGCACGCCCTGTCGGCCTTCGACTGGAAGACCGGCAAGGCGCAAACGCACGATTTCGGCCCGGACGCCATTGTCGAAGAGGCCCTGTTCGTCCCGCGTCCGGCCCACCACGGCGGCACAGGTCAGGAGATGGACGGCTGGATGGTCGGCACGGTGCTCAATCTGAAAGCTAAGTCCACAGAACTGCATGTGTTTGATGCCAAAAACCTCAGCGCCGGACCGGTGGGCTCATGGCGATCGGCGCACGCCACCCCGCTGGGCTTCCACGGGACGTTTGCTTAAATATACCTCCCCGCTGGCGGGGAGCGACTGTGTTGGAAGTCAAGGGAGATGATGTGTCCATTTGATGCCATCGCGCAACATGGCGTTGAGGCAGGTAAGCAGTTTTCTAGCGACGGCGAT
>NZ_JAIXSV010000332.1 GCF_027484505.1 Asticcacaulis sp. | reverse complement strand
GTCCCATCGACCCGGAGTTCCTGTGAGATAAAATCGGTCCTGTCCGACCAGGCATCTTTTGACAGAAAACGGCGCGGTGACTGATCGTCATCCAGCGATGCCTGATATTCTGCCCGTCGATAGGCCGTGATCGCGACAAGAGCAGCCTTATCCATCTCGTGACTGACGGTCAGAGACAGGCCGTAATTGTCGCGGTGAAGATAATTGTCGCCGTCAGGGTCGATGACATGGGGCCGCGATGCCATTGGGTTGTTGGCGTAACCAGCGACCTCGACAGACTGGAAATAGGCGGGGCGACCTCGGTCCCTCAAGACATCACCGGCCAGAACGACCCTGGTTCCGGATTCGCCGTCAAAGACAAAGGCGGTCCGGGCTGACAGCAGGTCAATCTTATCCCCATTCGGTCCGCCCGACAGATGGCTGTAGGTCCCGCCCCGACCCACGTAACCGACCGACAGTTTTGCGCCTATATCGGTAGTCAGCGGCCCCCGAACGGACGCCTGCACACGGGCCAAGCCATATTTTCCAACCTCGGCCATGACCTGGTGCTGCGGCGTGGCTTCGGGCATCAGCGTGGTAATGTTCACCGCCCCCGCGATGGTGTTCTTACCGAATATCGTCCCCTGCGGGCCCCTGATGACCTCAAGCGACGAAACATCCAGGAACGGCTGGAGATAAGTGTCAGAGCGCCCCTGATAGACACCGTCAATAAACATGCCGATCCCGGATTCTACCCCGATATTGCGCTGAAGCGTGGATATTCCCCGGATTCCGATCTGTCCCTGGAGCGATTGTGCAATCCCCCCGGGTACCGACAGATTGGGCAAAAGAGGCAGCCCATCAAAAATCGTGCGGACCCCTGCGCCCGACAGGTCCCGTTCCGTCAGGACGGATACTGACAAGGGTGCGCGCAACTGGTTCTCTGGTATTTTGCGCGCTGTGACGATGATATCATCAAGCGTCGTACCATCTGTCGCCGCACCGGAAACAGACGTAGTGCCAAGTAGAATGGCAATGCCAGCGAAACTGAACTTATTGCGCATTGTAAGGTCCCGAATACCCATAGAAGTCAGGGTGCCCCCTGGGCGTGCCAAGATATTGGCGCGGCGGTGATGTCGCATATCCGGCGTCCTGTTCCAAGACGGTTTTTAAGTTGCTGGCAGTGCTCCGTAGCGTAGTGTAACGGACCGTAACGGGGATTTGGCCTGGAGGCCGCGCCCGATCACGTCCACAATCCGGACAAGGTCGGATGATCAGGGTGGCGGACACAGCCGATTTCGACTGGGTCTTGGGTTGACCTTGGCTAACCGCACCGGGCTTACCCCGCCATACGGCCCCCGCCGCCATAGCCGGCTGCACAGCGGGCCGGTAGCCGGTGGGCAAGGCCCGGGAACGCCGGCCCAGTACTGCGGCGCCCCCGGCCAGCGGTACGGGGACTTTGTCATCGTCTGATGTGGAAGGGTAGGGGCATTCTCGTTCCTACCCCTGTTCCAACAAGACGCCGAATGCATTGTCAACGGCGTTTGCCGCACTCCGCAGGGCCATAAACCGTCGGGCCGCCGGGACCTTCACCACCGTCAATCCGGCGTTGGCGGCATAGGCCTGGAGCGCAGCCCGGTCATGATCACTGACCCCATAAAGCCTGCGACATGCCTCGGATACGGAGGACAGACCGCCGTGGGCGGGGCCAGTTGGTCGCAGGTGGGAAAAACCCTGTATTTCCCGCAATTGAAGCCTCAGGACCCATGTGGCACCCCAATCACCCGTGGTCATCGCCGTTTGAACTGGCATGTTTTGGATAAGGAAACAATATGAGCACCCTGACTGGTGATGCCGGTTCTAACAAGCTGACGGGCACAGCCTTTGACGACACCCTTCAAGGCTTGGGCGGTGATGACACCCTGGATGGTGGGGCCGGGAATGATCTGCTTGATGGCGGCGATGGTGACGATGATCTGAAGGGCGGTGTCGGCGACGACACCCTTCAGGGCGGGGACGGCAACGATACATTGAACGGGGGTTTCGGCAGAAACAGGCTGACGGCCGGCGCGGGCAACGACCGGCTGCACAGTAACGACGGCACGAACTACCTGGATGCCGGGGACGGCAATGACGAGATCAATGTCTTCGGGCTGACCTCCCAGAACACCATCGTCGCCGGCGCGGGTAATGATGTGGTCTACGCCATGGTCGACCGGAACACCATCAGTCTCGGCGACGGGGTCGACCGGCTGATCTATGGCGGGGTGACGAACGGCTATCGTGAAGAACAAGTCGATATCGTTACCGACTTCAAGGCCGGAGCAAATGGCGACGTCCTAGTCTTTAAGAGCAATTTCACCAATAGCTATACTGGTGGTAACGTATTTCCGGATTTCGTGCGACTGGTTCAATCCGGTGCCGATACACTGGTACAGATCGACAATGATGGTGCCGGAAAGCTCCAGACCTTCGTAACGATCTATCGTCTCCAGGGGGTCACCGCCGCCAGCCTCACGAGCTACAATTTCAACGGCATGGACCTTTCGGGCGCACCGTTGCCCGGCCTGGCGCTGACCGGCTCGGCATCAAACGACAGTCTGCAGGGCGATGTTTTCAACGATACCCTGCGTGGTGCCGGGGGCAATGACACCCTGGATGGCGGCCCCGGCGCCGACCTTCTGGAAGGCGGTACGGGCGATGACAGTTTGCGCGGTGGTCTTGGTAACGACACCCTGTTGGGGGGTGCTGGCAACGACTATCTGATGGATAACGACGGCGACAATTATTTTGACGGCGGTGATGGCGACGACGAAATTGCGTTTGCCTTTGTCGGGCGTCACACGATTATTGGTGGCGCCGGAAATGATAGGATCAGAACTACCCTGAATGCCCAGATGATCACGCTGGGTACAGGCACGGACCGCGTCGACATGGATACGCCATGGCAAACCTATACCGACGTCTATGCCAACATCATCACCGATTTTACGGCGGGCGACGGCGGTGACATCTTCCTGACCGCTAATTCGAGTTTTGTCGGCTACACGGGCGGCAATATCTTCGGCCGCTTTGTCCGGCTGGTGCAGTCGGGCGCCGACACCCTCGTTCAGATGGACCGGGATGGCAGCGGCACGGTCAATGATTTCGCCACGACCTATCGGCTTCAGGGCGTCAAGGCCAGCACGCTGACCGCCTTCAATTTTGAAGGCATGGACCCGACGGGCGCCCCCATCCCCGGCAAGCTGATGGTCGGCACCGACCAGTGGGACAGTTTCACAGGCACCGCGTTCAAGGATACCCTGCAGGGTATGGGTGGGGATGACAGCCTGAGAGACGGAGGTGGCAACGATCTGTTGGACGGTGGTGACGGCAATGACGCGTTGTGGGATGGCTATGGTGATGACACCCTGTTGGGCGGCAATGGCGATGACCGCTTGTACGGCGGCGACGGTCGCAACTATGTTGATGGTGGCGCCGGCAATGACCAGTTCCTGTTCATAACCATCGACAAGGTCCCCAACACCATCATTGGTGGTGACGGCAATGACACGATCAGCGCAACGCTCAGCGCCAATGTTATCACGCTTGGCTCGGGCGTGGACATCCTGCGCTATTCAGGGCTAACCCTAGAATATGCCAACGGCATGGCGGACACGGTCACTGACTTTGCGGTGGGGATTGGCGGCGATATTCTGCGCATCGATGACAGGGCCTATGGCGGCTATAGCGGAGGCAATCTTTTCGGGACCTATTTCCGCCTGCTGCAATCGGGCAACGACACGCTGGTGCAGGTGGATGAAGATGGCGCTGGCGCGGATAAGGGCTTCGCCACGGCCTATCGCCTGAAGAACGTGGCTGCTTCAAGCCTGATCGCCTATAATTTTGGCGGCATGGACCCGACCGTGCAGGGGGCCATTCTGTCGGGGGCCACCGGCACCAACGGCGATGATTCCCTGACGGGCAGCGCCGGTAGCGACATCATGACGGCCGACAAAGGCAACGATACGCTGATCGCCGGCGCTGGCAATGACAGCCTGGATGGCGGAGAGGGCAATGACAGTCTGACCGGTGGTACCGGCAACGACACCCTGATTGGCGGGGCCGGCATTGACACCGCCATGTTCAACGGCACCCGTGCCGAATATTCGCTCAGCACAAGCAACAATATCACGAAGGTCCGTCATATCCCGTCCGGCGAGGTTGACGAACTCTCCAGCATCGAGCGGCTGGTTTTTACCGATCAGACCGTTTTCGTTGGCGTACCCGTGCTGACGGTCACCAATACCAGTGTTCGGGAAGGAGATTCGGGTTCCGCCACCCTGGTGTTCCGGGCTAACCTGTCTGCCCAGGCGGTCAATCCAGTCACGTTCCAGGTTGCTGTGTCGGCCAACACAGCCATGGCGGGGAAAGATTTCACGCCACTTCAACAGACGATGACCATACAGCCCGGCAGCCGTTCGGCGACCATTAGCGTCAAGGTGATGAGCGACATCGTGACCGAACCGCACGAGACGGTAAGGTTGTCCGTTACCGACCTGAGCGGTGCGATCTTCCCCGATCCGGCCGCAACGGGCATGTCGGCGGTCGGCATCATCCTGAATGACGATTTCACGCCAGCATTCTCCACCGAGGCCTACCGTGCTCTGAACCCGGATTTGGTGAATGCGTTGGGGACAAAGGATGCGGCCCTGGTCAATCATTTCATCGCTAACGGCCGGGCCGAGGGCCGGATCACCGCCGGCTTCGACGCCGAAGCCTATGCAGCCCTGAATCCGGATCTGTTTCGGGCCTTCGGGCTGGACGGTAAGGCCCTGGCCGACCATTTCCTGTATAATGGCCGTGACGAAGGCCGGGTGGCCACCGGCTTTGATGCGGTCGCCTATGCCGCGTTGAACCCGGATCTGTTCGCCGCCTTCGGTCTCGACCATGCAGCTCTGGTGAAGCACTATGTCCAAAACGGGCGAGACGAGGGCCGCTTGGCGCGGGGTTTCGACGCCGAGGCCTATGCCGCGTTGAACCCAGATCTTTTTCGAGCTTTCGGCTTGGATACCAAGCAACTGGTCGATCATTACATCCATAATGGCCGGGCAGAAGGGCGGTTGAGCGTGGGCTTTGACGCTGAAACCTATGCCGCCTTGAACCCGGACCTGTTCCGCGCCTTTGGCCTGGATCATATGGCGCTTGTGTCGCACTACATCACCAATGGGCACGCCGAAGGCCGGCCGGCCTATATGCAGGACGGCACCCCGGCAACATCCGTCCTCAGCCTAGTCGGACTTGGGCAGCAACCTAGCATGGCGCCTGACATTCTCAACTGATCTGGCGCTCCGGTTCAACAACAAGCTTGTTAGCGGACTTGGCCGCCGTAATCGACGAACCAACGGCGTTCCCAGTCCCTGACACAGCTCGAACCCTTCAACTCGAAGCTCGCCACGTCGGCTTTCAGGCGCAACAACCATCTCCACAACCGACCGCAATGGAGCGCTATGCGGCCGTTGTGGGTGGCACAATGGGGCCGGAAGCGGACGGGCGGGTTTATGGCGACAAATCTGGGTTTCCGGACATTCCCGCCCGCCCCGGTGGTTGCCAGCGGATACACAGGCTATATGTCCGTCGTCTCGGTCAGTTGCAGTGCGTCTTCGACATCGACGCCCAGATAGCGCACCGTCGTCTTGATCTTGGTGTGGCCCAGCAGGATCTGCACGGC
>NZ_JAIXSV010000145.1 GCF_027484505.1 Asticcacaulis sp. | reverse complement strand
CCAAGGAAAACGTCTGGAGAAAGATCGGCAAACTCATTGACTTCTTTCCTCCACACGAATGCGCAAACTACTTCACGAACTCAGGATATGCTTCAACCTAAAATCATTTCGCTCTAAAAGTCACGAAAAGCTGTAGGCGGATATTTCGGCGCGTAGCGCCTGTTCTACACGCCCTCCGTTTGTGCTTTTCGTGTTTTTCGTGGCCAATAAAAAAGCCGTCGAGTTACCCCAACGGCTTTTCCATATTCCAAAGCGCCAGCTTACGCCGCGCGACCCGCCAGACGGGCCGCCTGTGCCATCCAGTTTTCGCGCACGATACGCGGGGCTGAATGGACGCGCGCCGACAGCCAGGCCACGTGTTCCGGCGTCCAGCTCGCCACCTGCCAGTAATGGTAGATACCCAGCATGTTCAGTTCGCGCTCATTATCGGCACCGATGCCCGAAATCAGCGTCAGGTCGTCGGGATAGCCTTCCGGGGCAGTAAGGCGGTGCGGCTCAAGGCCGGTGCCCGCCTGTTCGACCGCCGCGCGCACGCTTTCCGGCGTCATGGACGACAGCAGCGAGGCCTTGGGGCGCGAGGTGCGATCGAGCAGTTCCGTCACCGGCTCAGCCTTGACCGCCACAGCGGGTGCGGCCACGACCGGCGCTTCCGCCCGCTCGATCCCGGCCATAATGGCGGGTTCCAACTCGGTGGACACACCTACCGGCGCAGGCTGCGGAGCGGCCGGTTGCACGACGGGCACTGCCGCCACCGGGCGCAGCGGAATAATCTCCGCCGACGGACGCGGTGCGTCAGCTTGTGCGGCGGGCGTTTGAACGGCCTGACGCGAGGCATTGAGCGCCTGAGCCGCAGCGACCATCGGATCGGCGACCGGGCGTTCAACCGCCGGGGCGTTCAGTGGCGCGTCAAAAGTGGAATCGAGAATAGGGGCCGGGGCCTCATCAAAGATCGAGACTCGGCGCGCGGCGCGCTTCGGCTTGGGCGACAGGTGCCAGCCGACAAAGCCGCTGAACAGGAAGACCACCAGAAGCAGGGCCGCCGATTGTGCGATCAGCAAGTACATATGTTTCCCCTACCCTGCACGACGCGCGAGAAAGCCCGTACACAGGCCCAGCGCCGCCGCACCCAGCAGCAACCAGCGCAGCTCAAAGATCAGATAAAGCATGATCGGTCTTCCCCATAGACACCCGCATCGGCGTTTCGCTTGTGTCGGTCAGCACTTGCAGTGCCGGCCCGTACAGATACCCCTCGCCCTTCGGGACATAGACCTCGATTTCCGGCGGCAGTTCCGGTTGCAAGCTGCGCACGGCGGCGGCGGCCTGCATCAGACGCGCCTTGCGTTCCTCGGCGGTGACGCCGGGACGAAAATCCTGCGTCTTGAAGCTGAGGCGGACATTGAGGCCATCGACCTCATAGGCGATGTCGCCCAGGCCCTCGGCCTTGAGCGCGTCGGCGACCCGCGCTTCCAGCGCCTGCGGCATGGCCGGAAGCTGTTTATACAGCCCCACCCCTGCCCCGGCGGTCAGAAGCAGCAGTCCCAGTCCCCATACTGTTTTGGACGACATGCCAAGTTCCCGGAAAATCGAAAATCTGAAAGTGTTAACAACTAAAGCCCAAATCCGGACACCTGACAATAGGCCGCAGCTTGCCGGAGAGCGATAAGTTAGACGCCGCGTGTGACAGCGCCAAGACATACGCCTGTGAGGGGAAATGCGTTGAGTTTTTGCCACGAAAAAAGCCCGGCGGGGGGCCGGGCTTCTTCCAGTCGGGTGTTGTAACTGACTTACTTTGCCGAAATCGCGGCTTGCGCGGCAGCCAGACGCGCCACCGGCACGCGGTAGGGCGAGCACGACACGTAGTCGAGGCCGACCTTTTGACAAAAAGCGATCGAGGCCGGATCGCCGCCATGTTCGCCGCAGATACCGAGCTTGATGTCCGGGCGCGTCGTGCGGCCCTTGGTGCGAGCAATGTCAATCAGTTGCCCCACGCCGTCCGGATCGAGGCTGACGAAGGGGTCCTTCTCGAAAATCCCCTTTTCGATATAGGGGTTGAGGAAGCGGCCCGAGTCGTCACGACTGATGCCGTAGGTGGTCTGGGTCAGGTCGTTGGTGCCAAACGAGAAGAACTCGGCCGTTTCGGCCAGCTTGTCGGCCAGCAGCGCGGCGCGCGGCAACTCAATCATGGTGCCGACCTTGTACGCCACCTCAACGCCACGCGCCTTGAGCACGCCTTCGGCAATAGCCTTGGTCATGGCGACCAGCTTGGCCATTTCTTCCCTAGTGGCCACCAGCGGGTGCATGATGTCCGGCTGCGGGTCAAAGCCTTCGGCCTTCACGTCGCAGGCGGCTTCGAAAATCGCCGTCACCTGCATCTCATAGATTTCCGGGAAGGTGATGCCCAAACGGCAGCCGCGCCAGCCCAGCATGGGGTTGGTTTCCGACAGTTCCTTGGTGCGCTTCAGGAGTTTTTCCTCAGGCACCTCCGCGGCTTCGGCCACCAGCTTGATGTCTTCCGGCGTATGCGGCAGGAACTCATGCAGCGGCGGATCGAGCAGACGGATAGTCACGGGCAGGCCGTTCATAATCTTGAACAGCTCGACAAAGTCGGCCTTCTGCATAGGCAGGATCTTGGCCAGGGCCTTGCGACGGCCAGCTTCGTCATCGGCGAGGATCATTTCACGCACGGCGCTGATGCGGTCTTCATCGAAGAACATGTGCTCGGTGCGGCACAGCCCGATACCTTCGGCGCCGAAGCCGATGGCCGTGCGCGCATCCGCCGGGGTTTCGGCATTGGTCAGCACCTTCAACGTGCGGAATTCGTCGGCCCATGTCATGATCTGATGGAAGTCGTCAGAGAATTCCGGCTCGATCATGCGGATGGAGCCTTTGAACACTTCCCCGCTGGAGCCATCAAGCGTCACAATGTCCCCGAAACGGAAGGTCTGACCGCGCGCGCTGAATTCACCGCGCTCGGTCGAAATGACCATTTCCCCGGCCCCCGACACGCAAGGACGGCCCATACCGCGCGCCACGACGGCGGCGTGCGAAGTCATGCCGCCGCGCGCCGTAATGATGGCCTTGGCCGCGTGCATGCCGTGGATGTCTTCGGGAGAAGTTTCATCACGCACCAGAATAACGTCGTCGCCTGCCGCCGCCAGACGCACGGCGTCATCGGCGGTGAAGACGATCTTGCCGCAGGCCGCGCCCGGCGAGGCCGGAAGCCCGCGCGCGATCAGAGTGCGCTCGGCCTTGGGGTCCAGCATGGGGTGCAGAAGCTGATCCAGCGCGCCGGGATCGAGGCGCATCAGCGCTTCCTGCGGCGTGATCAGGCCTTCCTTGGCCATATCGACGGCGATTTTCAGCGCCGCGCGCGAGGTGCGCTTGGCATTGCGGGTTTGCAGCATGAACAGCTTGCCCTGTTCGACCGTAAACTCCACGTCCTGCACGTCGCGGTAATGCTTTTCGAGCGTTTCAACGGTTGATCGGAACTGCGCGAAGACCGCCGGCAGGGCCTCTTCCATCGAAGGATTGCGCTCGCCCATCTCTTCACGCGCTTTTTGGGTCAGGGTCTGTGGCGTGCGAATACCCGCCACCACGTCTTCGCCCTGCGCATTCAGCAGGAATTCGCCGTAGAGGTTGTTGTCACCCGTCGAAGGGTTGCGCGTAAAGGCGACGCCCGTGGCCGAGGTATCGCCCATATTGCCGAACACCATCGACTGGATATTGACGGCGGTGCCCCAGTCTTCGGGGATGTCGTGCATTTTGCGGTAGAATTTGGCGCGGTCGTTCATCCACGAACCGAACACGGCCTTCACCGCGCCCCACAGCTGATCCTGCGGGTCCTGCGGGAAGTCGTGGCCCAGATCGGCCTGCACCTTGGCCTTATAGTCGGCGATGACGCGCTCCCAGTCCTTCGCCGTTATGTCGGTGTCCACCGTGACGCCCAGACGGTCCTTATGATCGTCCAGAATGTCTTCAAAACCGTGGTGGCTGACGCCCAGCACGACGTTCGAGTACATGGTGATGAAGCGGCGGTAGCAGTCGAGCGCAAAGCGGCGGTCGCCGGTCAGGGCGGCCAGACCTTCGACCGTCTGATCATTGAGACCCAGATTGAGGACCGTATCCATCATGCCCGGCATCGACGCGCGGGCCCCCGAACGCACGGAGACCAGCAGCGGGTTTTCGACCGAGCCAAAACCCTTAGCCGTCACGGCTTCCAGATTGGCCAGAGCGGTCTGCACCTGCGCTTCCAGCCCGGCGGGGAAGGTCTTGTCGTTCTGATAGTAATGGACGCAGGCCTCGGTGGTGATGGTGAACCCCGCCGGCACCGGCAGGCCCAGCGACGACATTTCGGCCAGATTGGCCCCCTTGCCGCCCAGCAGGTTCTTCATCGAGGCATCGCCATCGGCCTTACCGGCGGCAAATGCGTAAACCCATGACTTGGACATCGAAAATCCCTCTTTCCTCAATCAGATAGGCATATCTGTTCATCCGGCTGGCACGGCCGGATACTGAGGCCAAAGGTACACGCGCGCGAGACCGCTGCGGAATAAGTTTTTATGTAATTCGAAATGCCCACCTCCCTGTCGTCAACGCGACAGGGAGGAGATTTTTTACGCCAGCTTCGACAGATCACCCACGCCGTCGAACAGACGCCGCAGGGCCGACAACAGGCTCAGGCGGTTTTCGCGCTCCGCCGCCACGTCGGAATTGACCAGCACGCCATCAAGGAAGGCATCGACCGCCCCGCGCAGACCCGCCAGCTTGTCCAACGCCTCTTCGAACTGCTCGGCGTCGATCAGCCGCTCCAGCACCGGCGTCAGGGCGATGACCTGCTGTGTCAGGGCCGTTTCGACCTCCGGCGCACCGCTGAGCAGCTTCGGCTCAGCCGACGGCAGAGCGCCCTTCTTGGCCTCGGCATTGAGGATATTGGCCACGCGCGTATAGGCGGCCTGAAGCTCAGCGCCCACAGGCGACGCCAGCACGCTTTCCAGCGCCTTGATGCGCGCCACGGTGCGCACCATGTCGTCGTCCTTGACCGCAAAACCGGCTTCGACCACGTCAAAACGCACGCCTTCGTCCTTCAGCATAACCTTCAGACGATCTGCGAAGAAGTCAGCAAACTCCGCCGACACCGCGCGGAAATCGCGGAAGGTCAGCAGGGCATTATCGACCTTGGGCGTATTGGCGACATGCTCGAATTGCAGGTCCAGATCGTAATCGCGGTCGGTGGGGATGACAAAGACCGGGCTTTCGAGCAGACCGGCGCGGAAATCGCGCAGATAGTTGTCATAGACCTCGGTTTCGCCCTCGGCCCAGCGCGGCCCGGCCGAACCGCGCCAGTTGTCCGTATCAACATAGACGGCGCGGCCTTCGCCCGCATAGATGAGCAGCGACTGATACCAGGCGGCGACCAGTTCCGACAGCGAGGCGCGCACATTGTGCTGACGCAGGATGCGCAAAATCCCCAGAGCCGCACGACGCAGGGCATAGGGGTCTTTCGACCCTGTCGGCTTTTCGTCGATGGCAAAGAAGCCGACCAGCGTGTCGATCTTGTCGGCCAGCGCCACGGCCGCCGACACGGCGCCTTCGGGCACCGAATCCGACGGGCCCTGCGGCTTATAATGTTCACGGATAGCTTCGGCCACATCGCCGGGCAGCTTGGCCGCTTCCGCGTAATAACCGCCCATAACCCCCTGAAGTTCCGGGAATTCCCCGACCATGTAGGAGGCCAGATCGGCCTTGGCCAGATGCGCCGCCTGCTTGGCCAGCGACACATCGGCCTTGACCAGCGGCGCAATGACTTCGGCGAGTGCTTCGATGCGCGCCACGCGCTGCGCCATGGTGCCCAGCTTGGCGTGGAAGGTCACGCCGTTCAGCTTTTGCAGCCAGGCGTCGAAATTGCCTTTGCGATTGTCCTCGGACCAGAAGAAGACGCCGTCCGACAGACGCGCCGACAGCACCTTGGCATTGCCACGACGGATTTCCGCCCCGCCGTCGCTGGCCACCTGATTGGCGACGATGACAAACTTCGCCGCCATCTTGCCGGTCGAAAGATCGCGCACGGCAAAGTATTTCTGGTGCGTGCGCATCGAGGTCTTGATGACTTCCGGCGGCAGGCTGAGGAATTTCGGGTCCATATCGCCCAGCAGTGGCGTCGGCCATTCGTTGAGGCCGGCCACCTCTTCCAGCAGGCCATGATCGTCCATCAGGGCGCAACCCGCGGCGGCGCAGGCCTCATTGGCCTTATCCAGAATCAAGGATTGACGCTCAATGTGATCGAGGATGACAAAGTTATCGCGCAGCTTCTGCTGATAATCGGCGAAGTCCCTGACCGCAAAGGCATCTCCGGACGACAGGACGCGGTGGCCCTGCGTGAGGTCGCCCGATGTGACGCCACCGACGCTCAGCGGAATGACCTGACCATCGAACAGGAACAGGATGCGCTTCAGCGGGCGCACCCAGCGGAAGCTCGACGTGCCTGAGCGCATCGACTTGGGCCATGGGAAGGTCAGGATAACGTCTTCGAGGATGCCGGGCAGGACCTCGGCCGTGCTCTTGGCGGGCTTTTCGATGCGCGCCATCCACACGCCGTTTTCCAGCACAAGCTGATCCTGCGTCAGGCCGACCTTGCGCAGAAAACCGGCCATAGCCTGTTCCGGCGCGCCGTCCTTGGGGCCCTTGACCTCTTCGGTGACGGCGGCCTGCTCCAGCGGCAGGCCTTCGACGTGCAGGGCCAGACGACGCGGGCCGACATAGGCCTTGAGGCTGTCCCAGGTCAGGCCCTGCGCCCTGGCGCGATCGCCAAACAGGCGCTCGAAATCGCGCGCGGCCTGAAGCTGCATGCGCGCCGGGATTTCTTCTGAGAAAAGTTCGATAAGTAACTGAGCCATTTGCTTTATCTCTCCTCCCTACGCTTGCGTGGGGAGGTGGATTTGCCGCCGCAGGCGGCGAAGACGGAGGGGGATAACACGGAAGGGGCGGCGCACGCCGATGTTCGGAGTCGCCCCCCTCCACCGCTTCGCGGTCCGGCACCGGCAGCCCGGCCCTCCCCACGCTGCGCGCAGGGAGGAGAAGAATGCTACACTCATCGCGCTTCCTCCTGTGCGGCCCATTCAAGCGCGCAGGCCTTACAGAGGTCGCGGATGCGGCCGATATAGGATTGCCGTTCGGCCACCGCGATGGCGCCGCGGGCATCCATCAGGTTGAACAGGTGCGAGGCCTTCAACACGTGGTCATAGGCGGGCAGAACCAGCTTATAACCCAGACTGTTGTCGGTATTGAGGATGCGCATGACGTTGCGCTCCATGTCCTCAAACTGACGCTTAAGCGTGGCGACATCAGAGGCTTCGAAGTTGAAGGCCGAAAACTGGCGCTCCTGCTCCTTGAATACGTCGCCGTACTTTACGCCGTCATTATTGAATTTCAGATCATAGACGTTATCGACGTTCTGAAGATACATGGCCAGACGCTCCAGCCCGTAGGTCAGCTCGCCCGACACCACATCGACCTCGATGCCGCCGACGCCCTGGAAATAGGTGTATTGCGTGACTTCCATGCCGTCGCACCACACTTCCCAGCCAAGGCCCCACGCGCCCACGGTCGGGTTTTCCCAGTCGTCCTCGACGAAGCGGATATCGTGCAGGGCGGTATCGAGCCCGATGGCTTTCAGCGAGCCGAGATACAGCTCCTGAAGGTTGTCGGGGTTCGGCTTCAGGATCACCTGATACTGATAATAGTGCTGAAGACGGTTGGGGTTTTCGCCATAGCGGCCATCGACCGGACGGCGCGACGGCTGCACATAGGCGGCCTTCCACGGCTTCTTGCCCAGCGCGCGCAGAACGGTGGCCGGATGCAGGGTGCCTGCGCCGACTTCGACGTCATAGGGCTGAAGGATCACGCAGCCCTGCTGGCTCCAGTAATGGTGCAGGGTCAGGATAAGGTCCTGAAAGGACAGGGGCTCTTTGGTCATGTTCGAAAATGCCGGACTCCAGAATGGCCGCGAACATAGAGAGGTGCGTCCGGCCAAGCAAGGTTTGCACGGAAAGAAAACCTGTTCAGACGGCGGAGAATCGCGTTTTGCTCCCGCGCCTGTCCTGAGATCAGGGGAGGCACTTTAGGGCTCCTATGACCAAACCCACCCTTCGTGACATTCTCCGCGCCCTGAAAACGCCCAATGCCTGGCTACTGCTGGTGTTGGGCTTTTCGGCGGGCCTGCCCTTTTTGATGACCGGCGCGACGCTCGGCTTCTGGATGCGCGAAGAAGGCACAAGCCTGACCGTCATCGGCTATATGGGCTGGATCAGCCTGTTTTACGGCTTCAAGGTCGTGTGGGCCCCGTGGATGGACAAGGTGCGCCTGCCCCTCCTTCACGCACGTCTGGGCCAGAGGCGATCCTTCATGCTGCTGGCGCAGGGCGGGGTAATCCTCAGCCTGATCGGCATGGCCACCATCGGCCCCACGGGGAATATCGGGGCCTTTGTCGCCGTGACCCTGCTGCTGGCGCTCTCCGCCGCCTCGCAGGAAATCGCCATCCATGCCTGGCGCATCGAGCAGACCGAGGGTCAGGCGCAGGAAGCGCTCAATCCGACGATCTATTCGCTGGGCTATAAGGTGGCGGCCATCGTCTCCGGCTCACTGATCCTGATACCGGCGGAGCGCTTCGGCTGGCCAGCCACAGTGACCGGGTTGGCGGCTTTGATGCTGGTCGGGGTGGCCGCGACGCTGATCGCGCAGCCGTCGCGCGCCGAAGCCCTGACGCCGCAGGTGCCCTACAGCTTCGACACCTATGTCGTCGTGCCGCTGAAAAGCTTTTTTCAGGAACACGCGGGACTGGCGTGGTGGGTGCTGGCGACCGTGGCGCTCTATCGCCTGCCCGACTATCTGATCGGGCCGGTGGCCGGACCGCTCTACAGCGACACCGGCCTCAGCAATGCCGATATCGCCTATGTGCGTTCGACCATCGGGCTGGCGGCCTCGTTCGCCGGCGTGGCGCTGGGCGGCGCGTGTCTTTTGTGGCTGGGGGTCGAACGCGCCTTCTGGCTGGGGGCGGTGACCGGCCCGCTGTCCAATATCTGCTTTGCCCTGATGGCCGCGCATCCGGGGGATGTCACCGTGTTCGGTGGCACCCTGATCATCGACAATATCGCCAATGGCATAGCCGAAACGGCCTTTATCGCCTTTCTGACGCGGCTGACGGTGAAGGAACATACCCTCACCCACTTTGCGCTGATGTATTCGGCAGCCGACCTGACTGGCAAGCTGCTGAAAGGCTTTTCGGGGCAGATCGTCGATGGGCTGACGGCGGCGCACGGCCTGTTTGGGGCCTATCAGATCTTCTTTATCGGCACGGCGGTGGCCGGGCTTCCCGCATTGATTCTTTGCCTGATCCTGCGGCAGCGTGGCCTCTTCAAGACGACCTGAGACAGGCGTATAGTCACTGTCCCAAAGGCCGCGACACAGGGACGACGCCATGATCCGCAACACCTTCATCGCCATCGCCGAAGACTCGAAACACCGCATGGGGGTCGAACCGCCGCGCCGCGATGGCCCGCCGACCCTGGCGCGGCTGCATTTCGATCTGTTGTCCGAACACCCCTACGAACTGACGCTGGATGATCTGAACTTTACGGTCCATTGCCTCAAACACGGCCTTGATACAGCGGATCAACAGGCGCGGGCGGCGTTTCTCTCCAAAGGGCACCCGTGCATGCGCGCCTCCCCTTTGACCAAGACCTATGGCTTCGGGGCGCATTATAACCACGCGGGCAAAATCGCGCTTTATCCTGCCGATTCCGTGGCTTATCAGAAGTTTCTCAAAGACCCAGAGGTCCGCGTCGAAAAAGCCATGCGCAGCAAACGCGCGGTGGAGATAGCTTAAACTCTCTCCGTAGAGGGTTAGCCTATGTGGTGATGATTTGTAGTAACCACAGATTACACAGATTTCACAGATTATCCGTTTTCAGCGTCTGACTGCGGAGGCCACGCAAACCCCGGCGCGAAGCGCCCATCTGTGAAATCTGTGTAATCTGTGGTTCTCAAACCCCGATCATCCCCACGGGATGATATAGCATTCACCAGATGTCATCTGTGGATCACTTCAGCGTACAGGCCCGCACCCACGCCTTGGGCCAGTCGGCGCGCAGTCGGGCCGCCAGTGTTTCGGCCTCGCTCAACGTCTCGCAGAGGGCAAAACAGGTCGCCCCCGATCCCGACATGCGGGCAAAGCGCGTCTCAGGCTGCGCGCGTAAAGACGCCAGCACCTCACCGATCACCGGCACCAGACGAATGGCAGGCACTTCCAGATCGTTACGGGTAGTGTTGAGGTAGTCCCACACTTCGTGAAGGGGTATATCAGGCAGGCCTACGGAGCCAAAAAAGTTGTCATCGACCAGCATCTCAGGCGGCAGAATATCCTCGCCAAACCATCGGCTATGAAGCGGTTTGTAATGACTCACTTCATCATAGGCCCTGAACACCGCCGGGGTCGGACATTCGACGCCCGGATTGATCAGGACGCAGGGCAGGTCAGGTACGATGACCGGGCTGACTTTCTCGCCGTACCCTTCAGCGATACAGGCCTGCGACCACAGGCACATCACCCCGTCGGCCCCCGTGTGCGCCGCAATAGCCTGTAGCTGGGCTTTCTTCATTTCAGGGCGCTGAGCCTTAAGCAGGCGCAACAGCGCCCCGGCATCGGCGCTGCCGCCTCCGATGCCTGACGCCAGCGGTAGGTTTTTGGTCAAACGCAAATCGGCCGTTATCTTCTCGCCAGTTTCAGCCTCAAACAGACGCAGGGCTTTGAGGACCAGATTGTCTTCCCCAGTGCTCAACCCCTCGGCATAAGGGCCGTCTATGGTGAACCGCCCCTTGCGGCGCCAATAATCTACATGTACCTCATCGCCGTAGTCGGCAAAGACCACGAGACTGCGCAGGGGGTGATAGCCCCGGTGATCCGGGGCCGCGACATGCAGATAGAGATTGACCTTGGCCGGAGCCAGACGCGACAGCTTCATTTGCGCGTTTTAGCCGGTGTCTTGACCGGGGTTTTGGGCTTGGCCGTCGGCGCCGTTTCGGCCTCGGCCACGGCCTTGACTTCCGGCACCGCGACCGTATCCAGCTTGGCCTGCACGGCGGCCTTCTGCTTGTCGTCGGCCTCCAGAGTCAGGACGCGTGCCCACTGATAGCGCGCTTCGATGGTGCGCCCCAGCTTGTGATAGACGTCGCCCAGATGGTCGGTGATTTCCGGATCAGCCGGTTCGGCGGCGATGGCCTTTTCGATCCATTCCAGCGCCTCGGCGTACTGACCCTGCTGGTAGTAGCCCCAGCCCAGCGAATCCATGATCGCCCCTGAGCGCGGCGTCTTTTCGAGCGCCTTGCGGATCATGACCATACCCTCGGTGACATTCTCCTTGCGCTCGATCAGCCCGTAACCCAAGAGGTTGAGCAGTTCCGAGCTGTCCGGTTGCAGGGTCAGGCCCTTTTGCGCCGCCGCCTTGGCCTTGTCCCAGTCGCCGGCGGCCTGATACAGCACGGCCACGGTGAACCACGTTTCCCAGCCGAAATCCGCGTCGCCATAGGCGGCCTGATAGGCCTCCATCAGCTTGAGCGCCCCGACCGTATCGTCCTTTTGCCACAGAAGCCGCGCCCGCTCGACCGCCAGGCCGATGTCCTTAGGGTCGGCCGCGCTCAGTTCGGTAAACAGGGCCTCGGCCCCGTCGAGATCGCCGGCTTCCTTGAGGCTCCAGGCCGCGCGCACCTGCGCCTCGCGGTAAAAAGGCGAGTCGGGCTCAATCGACGCCCATTCGGTCTGCGCCGCCTGCACGTCCTTCATGCGCATCAGCACCTGCCCGGCCAGAAGCCGCGTGCGGTCAAGCGTCGGCGTGGCAGCCTCCGTTTCCGGGGCGGCGTATTGCGCCAGCCTCAGCGTTGCCAGCGCCATTTCCGACTGTTGCTCAGAGGCATAAAGCGTACCGGACAGGAACAGGCTGTCGGCCAGAATCAGCCGCACATCCGGCGATTTCGGCTTGCGGTAGTCTTTGGCATCAAGCCCTTCGAGGCGCTGCCGCACCAGACGGTCCTCGGACACGCCCAGAATGTCAGTATAGAGCTTGCGCGCCTCGTCCTTGCGCCCGCGGCCCTCCAGAAAGGCCCCGTAATAGGGGCCAAACAGCACGCTGGCCGGACCGGGCTGACAGATCACCTTAAAGATGGCCTCGGCCTCGGCATGACGGCCCTTCATCTCCAGCAGACGCGCCTGATTGGCGGCCTGAAGAAACAGCACCAGACGGTCGCGATTCGGCGTGGTCCCGGCGCTCAACTGGCTTTCCAGCGTCGGGTCGATGGCCTTGTCCCACTGGCGCGCCGCAGCGTAGGACAATGGCTTGAGCAAAAGCGTGGCGCGGTCGCTGGCGCCGGCCTTTTGCGAGGCTTCGATGACGGCCGCGGCGGCCTTACCCTTGCCCTCACGGATCAGCGCGATGGCCTGCACCTGAGCGGCCACCGTGCGCGACAAGCGCCCGCCATTGGCGGGCACGTGGCTGCGGGCAAAGCTCATATCGCCGCTGAGCACCGCCGCCAGAAAGGCGCGTTCGCGCAAGGACGCATTGGCAGGGTCAGCGTCCGCCGCCGCCATCAGCGCCCGCGCGGCCGTTTCCGTATCGCCCTGCGCTGCCGCCAGACGCCCGACCAGAAAGTCGCCATAGGCGCTGGAATAGGCCTTATCGGCGGCCATGACCGGCGTGGTCAGGCACACAAGGGCGGCAAGGGTGGCGGAGGCAAGAACGGGCTTCATCAGGGGCGTCTCTCGATTACCGGCACAGTGAACGCAGTAAATCCGGCAGGATCAAGTCCTTATCGAAGGACATCCCTTTCAAAAACGTCAAATTCAAGGGAAAAGCCTGTGCCTCCTCCCTACGGCTTTGCCGTGGGGAGGAGATACATCACATATTCGGGTAGTTGGGGCCGCCGCCGCCTTCGGGCGTCGTCCATACGATGTTCTGCGTCGGGTCCTTGATATCGCAGGTCTTGCAGTGGACGCAGTTCTGGGCGTTGATCTGGAAGCGCGGCTTGCCGTTATCGTCCACCACCTCATAGACCCCGGCCGGGCAGTAGCGCTGCGCCGGTTCGGCATATTTGGGCAGGTTGATGGCGATGGGCACCTCCGGGTCCTTGAGGCGCAGATGGACCGGCTGGTCCTCCTCGTGGTTGGTGTTGGAGATAAACACCGAAGACAGCTTATCAAAGCTGATCTGGCCATCCGGCTTCGGATAGGTGATCGGCTTGAATTCTGCGGCGGGTTTGAGCGACTGCGCATCGGACTTGCCGTGCTTCAGCGTGCCCCAGGGTGACCAGCCCCCGGTGAGATTGCCCACCGTCATATCGAGGCCACCCAGCACCATGCCCAGCGTCGTGCCATAACGGCTGAGCAAGGGTTTGACGTTACGGACGAGCTTGAGTTCCCTGGCGATATCCGACTTCTGATAGGCTTTGTCATAACCTTCCAGCGTCTGCGGTGCGTCGCCGGACGACAGGGCTGTCCATGCCGCATCGGCGGCCAGAATGGCGCTCTTGATGGCGTTATGGCTGCCCTTAATGCGCGGCACGTTCACAAAGCCCGCCGAACAGCCGATCAGCACCCCGCCGGGGAAGCTTAAGCGAGGCACCGACTGATAGCCGCCTTCGGTAATGGCGCGCGCGCCGTAGGAGATACGCTGGCCACCTTCCAGATGCTCGCGCACCACCGGGTGCTGCTTGAAGCGCTGGAACTCATCGAACGGCGACAGATAGGGATTCTGATAGTTGAGGTGGACGACAAAGCCGATCGACACATATTCGTCGCCGAAGTGGTACATGAAGGAACCGCCGCCGGTCTTGTCATCCAGCGGCCAGCCCAGCGTATGCTGCACCAGGCCGGGCTTATGCTTTGCCTTCGGAACCTTCCACAACTCCTTGATACCGATGCCGTATTTCTGGACGTCGCTGTCCTTATCCAGCTCAAAGCGCTTGATGATCTGCTGCGACAGGGACCCACGCACGCCTTCGGCAAAGAAGGTATAGCGGGCGCGCAGTTCCAGACCGGGTTGATAATCGCCGTTGGGCTGACCTTCGCGGTCGAGGCCGAACACACCCGCCACCACACCGGCCACGGCCCCCGCGTCGTCGTACAGGACTTCGGAACAGGCCATGCCCGGATAGATTTCGACGCCCAGCGCCTCGGCCTGTTCGGCCATCCAGCGCGTCAGATTACCCAGCGAGCCGATATAGCAGCCGTGATTCTTCATATAGGACGGCATGGGCAGGAAGGAGATATCGAGCGCGCCCTGCGGCCCCAGATAGATGAAGCGATCTTCGGTCACCGCCGTTTCCAGCGGTGCGCCCTGTGTCTTCCAGTCAGGAAAGAGCTGCGTCAGGCCCGACGGGTCGATCACCGCGCCGGACAGGATATGGGCGCCGATCTCCGACCCCTTTTCCAGCAGGGCCACGGATACGTCGCCGCCATTGGCCTGCGCCGTCTGTTTGAGGCGAATGGCCGCCGCCAGCCCCGCCGGGCCGCCGCCCACGATGACGACGTCATATTCCATCGATTCCCGTTCAGGTGCGTCCGCCATGTTCGTACTCTTCTCTAATATTTCCCGGTGCCGGTTTGATCTTGTGGCACAGTTTCCGTAAAGACTGTAAAGACCCTGACGATCATTTTTCTCAAAGATGTCTGTTTATGCCGGAGCCTCACGCCATCACGGCCCAAGCCATGCGCGAGTTGGAAAGCTATCTCAGCTTTTTCAACGACCATGAGCTGGACGACATCTACGATGCTCAGCCTATTAATCGTCTTTTGGCGGAAAATAAATCGCGTTCTGTGACGGCGACGGCGCAAAACGCCACGGCCACGGTGACGCCCCTGCCGAGCGCTGTGCGCGTCAATGCTTTGAGGCCTGAGTCGCTGCGCCATTTTGATGTCGAGCGCGCCGTCGCGGCCGCCGCGGCCATCGCCGCCAGCGCCGCGACCGTTGAAGCGCTTTATGCCGCGCTGGAGGCTTTTCCGGATGTGCCTCTGCGCTATGAGGGCGGCAAGGGCCTGATCCGCGGACGCGGGGCCTCAGAGGCGGACGTGCTGATCGTCGGCGATGTGCCTGACGCCGATGAGGACGAGACGCAGACGGCCTTTCAGGGCAAACCGGGGCATCTGACCGACGCGGCCCTGTCGGCGCTGGGGCTGAATGCGCGCGCCTTACGCCTGCCTGGCCTGTTCTGGCGTCCGGCTGGCGGGCGTCCGGCCACCGACGAAGACATCCGCCTCACGGCCCCCTTCCTGCGCCGCCTGATCGAACTGAGCGCACCGAAGGTCCTCATCCTGTGCGGCGCGACGGCGGTGCGCAGCGTACTCGATTCCAACGACAGCGTGCAAAAACTGCGCGGCAAGGCGCACGATCTGACCCTTTCGGGCAGTGCCCCCCTGCGGGTTTTTGTCACCTTCCCCCCGGCGCTTCTGCTGCGCCAACCCCTTGCCAAAAAGGCGTTCTGGAGCGATTTCCTTCTGGCCACGGAAGGTCTGGCCTAAGAGCGCAACCCTTAATAGCTTGCCTCCCCATCAGGTTTTGATTACTGTCCACAGGCGTCCGCACTTTTCCCGCGCTGGCCAGGATGCACCGTTTCGACCGTTTCGGCTGAAAAGCTCAGGGTCGAAACCTCCCGATTTGGATAAACAACGACGGAGTGTTGCCTTGACCAGACCTGCGAGCCGCGCCCGCTACCGGCATGTCCTGATGTCCGCTGCTGCGCTTGCTGCCGTCTGTTTCTGTGCGCCCGCCCTAGCCCAAACCCCCGTTTCGACCGGCGACAAGACCGTCGATGCCATCCTCAGCACCCCGCAAACCGCCTATAAGGGCGCGGTCCTGCTGGCGGCCGCCGACACGCCGCGTAAGCCCGTCGCCTATACCAACCTGACCCGAACGGCTCCTAAGGTGCCGGCGGCGCTCGATCCCGGCCTGTCGCCGTGGGACGCGCAGCTTTATCAGGCGGCGTTTGATGCGCTGGACAAGGGCGATTTCGCCACCGCCGACGCCTCGATTGAAAAGATCAGCGACAAGAGCCTGATGGGCTATCTTGAGTTCAACAAGCTGTTCCACCCGGACTATAGCTCGACCTATGAGGAGCTGATGAGCTGGCTGGAGCGCTATCCCGATCACCCGCAGGCCATGCGCGTGTGGAATCTGGCCAAGCGCAAAAAGCCCGATGGCGTCGAAGACCCGCCGTTTCCGAAACTGGCCGGTGCGCAAAAACTGTCTTCCACCGGCCTGCTCGACGGACCACCGCGTAGCGAAGTCAAGGCGGGCACCGCCGGACCCGATTCGGCCCTGACGCCCAAGTCGGCGCGCTCGGCCTATAATGACGGTAAGCTGGATCAGGCACTGAAACTGGGCGTGCAGATCGGTGATCGCTGGGTGGCGGGCCTCGCCGCCTATCGCCTCAAGCGCTACGATGAGGCGCTGAAACACTTCGATTTCATCGTCAATGACCCCAGCCAGAGCGCCTGGAGCCAGTCGGGCGGGGCCTACTGGGCCGGTCGCATGGCCGCGAAAATGGGTCATAAGGGCGACGCTGAGCTGTATTTCAAATACGCCGCCTCCTTCCCCTTCACCTTCTATGGCCTTTTGGCCGAACAACGTCTGGGGGCCGAACCCGCCGTCGTGCGCGCGCAAAAGGGACAGACCCCGGTCTTTGCCGAAGAAACGCGCGGGGCCTACACGGCCAAGCTCAATGCCGACTTTAACTGGGCCAAAAACGACGCTCAGGCCCGCCGCGTCTCGATGCTGGTGGCCGTAGGCCGCAAGGCCGATGCCCGCACCGAGCTGCAAACCGCCATTCAGCGCTCACCGGATCAGCAGACACGCAGCAACTGGCTGGCTCTGGCCGACGCGCACGATTTATCCGTCTCGCAGATCCGCACCTCGGACCGTCTGTTCGACCCGGCCAACTATACGATCCCCGATTTCGAGCCGACCGAAGGCTGGCGCATCGACAAGGCGTTGCTGTTCGCCATCGCCAAAAAAGAGAGCAAGTTCAACGCCAAGGCCAAGAGCTATGCCGGGGCCTATGGCCTGCTGCAACT
>NZ_JAIXSV010000063.1 GCF_027484505.1 Asticcacaulis sp. | reverse complement strand
GACCCGGCCGGGGACCGCGACCGGTTCAGGGCGATTCCGTCTTTGAAGACGTTCATCGAAGAGCGGTACATGCCTTACATCCAGCAGGAAACGCGTAGCCACCTCAACGCCGTTGCCTACACTCGCCGCATCATCGCCCTTTTTGGGCGGAAGACGCTGGACGAGCTTCAGGTCAACGACGTTCAGGCGTTCAAGGCAAGCCTGGTCAAGAAGGGGCTGGCCAACAGCACGGTGAACCTGCATCTGGCCACCTTGCGGCGCATCTACAATCTGGCTGCCAAGTGGCAGGTCTGGAACGGCCCCAACCCCACCAGCAGTACGGGGATGCTGCCGGTGCGGAACCGCGAAGCCCATTTGTCCGACGCCGAAACCGGGGTCCTGCTGTCGGTGCTGCGGTCCATGCCGGAAAATGACGCGATGACCGCCATCCTTATCCTTGCCCTTACCGGCGCCCGGAGGGACGAAATCCTCCACGCCCGGTGGGAGAACCTGGACCTTTCCAGGGGCGTTCTGACCGTGCCATTGTCGAAGAGTGGCAAGCCTCGTTATATCTTCTTGCCTCTGGAAGTGGTGAAGATACTGGAGACCCACCGACAGGGCCGCAGTGGCGCATACCCGCACGTCTTCCCCAGCCGGAAGACCGATGGCCCGATCCAGGACATCAAGCGTAGCTGGAGCAAGGCGAAGAAGTTAGCCGGGCTACCGGAAGATTTTCGCCTCCATGACCTGCGCCACAACTTTGCCAGTTCGCTTGTCAACAAGGGCGTGGGATTGAGCGAGGTGGGTGCTCTGTTGGGTCACAGCGATCCGCGCATTACCATGCGTTACGCCCATTTCGACCCCCAGCGCTTGATAAAGACGGCTTCCATCGCGTCCGTCGGCTGGGGGCCGGGCGCTACCGGCACCGCTACCCGCGAGACCCCCTGACCCCTGAACTCGACGATGGGGCCAAGCCCCATCGTCATCTTCCCCATCGAGGAGATAGAGCATGATCCGCAAACAGTCTAAAACCACCTGCGGGAGTGCGAAGGGCAAGCCGGGTGTATCCATCACCGTTGGCCCGGAGATCGAACTGGTGACGCCGGCCGAGGCCGCGGAGTACCTGAAGGTTTCGCCGCGCACGTTGGCGCGTTGGCGGATCACGGGGGACGGGCCGGCGTTCAGGGCGCTGTCGCCCCAGGTTGTCCGGTACGACCGCGCGAGCTTGCGGGCATGGCTGGAGAAGCGGGTCAGCATGAACACGCTGCAGTCCGCCAGCTTGCTGCGCACCATCAACAAGCGCTGACGGGGAGACACAAGGATATGAAGCAATCCAGCGCGGGCGAGAATCGTCATCAGTTCGATTTGGCTACCCGCACTCCTTACGGCACGCCGATGGCGCGAGGGGAGGTCGCCATGAAATACGCCTGCCCTCGATGCAAGGCGCAACCCGGACAGCGGTGCCAGGGCCTACAGAAGGTCAGGAAGTCCAACCACATTGAACGGTGGAAGGTCGCTGCCAAGGACCTGGGGCTGTTGCCCAGGTAGCTCTGCAAACTGATACCTCTCGTGCCATCACACGAGGGGTATCAGTCATTCCTCGTCCGTGGAAGGCGACCCGTTCGGTGTTCCCGTCCCCGCAGGTGGGCGCATCAGGACCCCAGTGACACCATCATCGCGATTCACGAAGGCGATCCCCGCAGCCATCAGTGTGGCCCTGATCTTTTCCATCGTGGACATGCGGGCGTCATGGGCCGGGCTGCGTTCGATGCGGCTGAGGGAGGTCAGCGAAATGCCCGCCCGGTCCGCGAGTTCGCGCTGTTCCCAGCCCAGAAGCGCCCGTGCAGCGCGGATTTGCCGAATGGTGATCATGCCGTTGAGGGGATGGCAGCCACCGTCAACGCGCAAGGGCGTGGAAATGATTTGCCACTAATGGCGTTCTATATGTCTTTATAGGCGCTTTTAACGTCCAAACCGATGATACTTCCGCCAAACCTGAGCCGGGGATGCGCCCGAGTCGGGTTCAGCCTCGGAGGTGTCATGCTACGTATTGTCGTGATCGTGCTGGTTCTGGTCTTGGCCATCACCATCATCCATGCCTTGGCCCGGCAAGGGCTGTTCCGCAGTATCGGCGATCTGTTTCTCATGACCGCCATCGGCGCCCTGGGTGCCAAGATCGCCGATGTGGACCAGGTCATCCCCTTCCTGAATCATCGCAGCGCCGTCACCCACTCGATCTTCCTGCCCATGGTGTTGGCCATGGTGCCCGGTGTGCGTGCGGCCGCCGGGCCGCTGTTCCTGGGTATGAGTTGCCACCTGGTCGCCGACTTCTTTCCAAGCCGCATGACCGGGTTCGCCCTGATCCAGGTGCCGGGCTGGGGTTCAATCGGAGTGGTGCTGTCCTATGTCTGGCTGGGCATTAACGCCCTCATCGCCTGCGCAATGGGGCACGCGCTGCTGAAGGACGAAACCAGCGGCTTCGTGCGCTTTCTGGTGACGGTCGCCCTCGGCATCGGGGCCTACTACTACCTGCTGGTCCTGGAAGGGTCACGGTGGGCGTTTGGCGCCTTCATCACGGTCTACGGGCTGACCTACCTGACCAGCCTGCGCGAGGAGGCGTGAGCCGTCACTGCCTGGGTTCTCATCAGCATTTCATTGCCCTGACACGCCGTCCGGCGCTGTCCATGTCCCTCAACAAAGGCCCCGTTCCAGCGCTGGAACGGGGCCTTTCCGTTTTCGGAGCCCTGGCAATGGAAGAACCCAAGGAAGCCTTCTGCGACCTCGCACGCCGTCTGTACGGCGGGCACCACCCGGCCCTGGTGCCGGAAACCGTCAGCCTCAGGCGTGCCCTGACGCAGGAAGACGACCCGCTGCACATCATCGCCTACCTGCGCAGTGTCGGCATCACGGTGACCAGCCTGCCCGACCTGCTGGCCATCAACGATGACCCCGCCGAGGAGGAGTTGCACGCCTACCCCGTGCGGGAGGGCATTGCCGTGTCGGTGGCGTCGGAAGACGCCTGGCAAATCTTCACGCCGTGAAGGGGCCGGACATGATTGACATTCCCGTCGATGCCATCGTCCTGGAACAGCGCAGTTCCGACGGCCGCTTCGTCCTCTTCACCAACACCGACCGGCCGGGGGACTTCCCCATACCCTGGAACGGGGCCTG
>NZ_JAIXSV010000362.1 GCF_027484505.1 Asticcacaulis sp. | reverse complement strand
CTTCGTGCTGGACCGCAGCCGCCGCAACCCGCTGATTCAATTTGATGGCGACAGTGAGGTGTGGGCCCTGACCCCGACGCCCGGTCCGATGGGCGATATTATCTTCAAGAACGATCTGGGCGAACCGGTGCTCAAGGCGACGCGCTGGGGCGGCATGATCCTGTTTTCCAAGGACCGCCCGACGGGTGATCCGGTGGCCGTAGCCGGTCGCGCCGAAGCCTTTGAACCGGGCCATATGTCGCCGTCGCAATTGTTCCAGCATCTGGTGCGCACCTCCAAAAAGGCATCGGCGGCGCTCAGCCGTCTGGTGCGCTTTGAGGCCGATGTGCAGACGCCGGGCGCGGACTATCTGTTCGCCGATGCGGCGACCGTGACCGCAGATGCCATTGTCGAAATGTCGGCGACGAGCAAGGGGCGCAAACTTCTGGCTCCCGTGCAGGAGGTCAAGCTGATCGAAGGCCGCCCGCCCAGCGCCTGGGTCGAAGGCGATACGCTGATGCTCAAGCTGGACCTGAGCAAAGGCTGGGGCGGTCGCCCATCATCCAAGCGCGTGATGAAGGTGCTGGCCAGCGGCGGCAACGCGCCATAGGCTAGCTTCGCGATCTGAACCCTGAAAGTTTTACTTATGATCGCCTATTTGTCAGCGAAGCATTTAGGCATTACGCGTGCGACTTCGCACTTCGAGAAAGCCGCGTCATAGTTATTTTTTGTGTAGGGTTTGATCTCGTTTTTCAGGCACGTCACCTGTTGGCGGTACGCAGGGTCATCTGAGGCCATCATGTTACCTATGATGGTCTCTTTATCGCGTGTAAAGAGGTAACCCCAGATTTGGCGACACGCTGTAATGGACATCAGCTCTTGTGCCAGACGGTTCTCCGCGCTTTGACCATACCCATATAATTGGCGAGAGTTACTGATGATGTAAAAAGAGTAGAGACGAAGATCTTTGTTTTTCTTTGACAGGGCTCTCCTTCGGACTTCCAGGCGTCCCTTTTCAATCCCAAACTGAGTTTCTATGTCAAGGGATGCTGCGGCCTCCCATCTTTCTACAGCATGTATAACGGTTGGCGTCGTTAAGAGAGATAATATGAGAATGATTTTTATCAGTATTTTGTTCAAAAATTTTAAAAATTGAATATGTGTCATTGATCAGAACCGGTCCTTGGCCGCTCTGATTTCGCCAAACTTCGCGGCCTGAGCGTCAAAGCCGGTTTCTTTCAGCGGATAGACGACAAACGGATTGGTGGCGATTTCATCGGCCAGACGCATGGGCACGGTGGGTTCGCCGCGCGCCCGGCGGGCGCGAATGTCCGCCCCGCGCGCCTCCAGCGCCGGGAAAGGCGCCAAACTCTCAGCAAATTTCAGGTTCGACAGCGTATATTCATGGGCGCAGTAGAGCGTCGTCTGCGGATCGAGCGCCAGCAGCCGTTGCAGGCTGCCCCACATGTCCTCGGCGCTGCCCTCGAACAACCGCCCGCAGCCCAGCGCAAACAGGGTATCTCCGACAAAGGCCACGTTTTCCGACGGTGCCGAATAACCGATATGGCCCAGCGTATGCCCTTTGAGGTCGAGCACGTCGAACACGGTCTGCCCCAGCGCGAACCGGTCACCTCCGCTTAAAACCTGATCGAGCGGCGCGGCCTTACGCACCTCTTCGGGACCGTAGATCAGGCAGCCATAGCGGTCTTTCAGCGCCGCATTGCCACCCGTGTGATCCGGGTGCCAGTGGGTGTTGAGGATGTAGTCGAGCCCCCAGCCCTGCGCCGTCAGGGCCGCCGTCACGGCCTCGGCGTCCGGCGTGTCGATGCACGCCACCTGACCCGACGCCTGATCGCGGACCACAAAGCCGTAATTGTCGTTGAGCGCCGGAAACTGATGAATTTGCAGGGCCGACATGGCAAAATCCTCCCCTAAACCGCGCAAAGCATCCTATATAGAAGGTCTGATCCCCTGAGGACCCGCCTTGCGTCGTATCGTATCCGAACTGAGCCGCTTCTATGCCACGCCCGAAGGCGCGGTGACAAGGCGCATGGTCGCGCAGAAGCTGGCCGAAGCCTGGCCCGATGTGACGGGCTCGGATGTGCTGGGGCTGGGCTACACAACCCCCTATCTCGATGCGTTCAATGGCACGGCGCGGCGCGTGATCGCCGCCATGCCGTCGGCGCAGGGGGCCGAAATCTGGCCCGAAGGGCTGAAAAGCCGCTCGGCTCTGGTCGATGAGCAGCACATGCCCTTTCCCTCGGCCCTGTTCGACCGGATTTTTCTGATGCACGCGCTGGAAGAAGCCTCCAATCCCGAAGCCCTGCTGGTCGAAGCCTCGCGCTGTCTGACCACCAACGGGCGGCTGATTTTGGCGGTGGTGGCGCGCGGCGGCCTGTGGACCCATGCCGAAAAGACGCCGTTCGGGCACGGGCAGCCCTTTTCGCGCACGCAGTTAGAAACCCTGCTGCGCGCGGCGGAGCTGGAACCGATCGCCTGGTCCTATGCGCTTTATGTGCCGCCCTTGCGCTCGCTGCTGCGCTGGGCGCAGACCTTTGAGGAATGGGCGCCGCGGGTGTGGCCCTATCGCGGCGGGCTGATTCTGATGGAGGCGGGTAAGCGGGTGATCCGCGCGCCGGTGCGCGGCACGGCGGTGTCGGTCATTGACGACATCCGCGACAAGCTGGGCGTGCCCCTGCCGCAACCGACCCCGCAGGGGAATTGATTCCTTTCTCCTCCCTTGGGTGTAGGCTGTGGAGATTCACAAGAGACGGGTCAGGATACGGAGCGGCGGCGCTGCCTGAGTTGTCCCCCTCCGTCTGCTCGTTTCACTCGCATCCACCTCCCCACGGCAAGCCGTAGGGAGGAGAGAAGGCCGGTGACCCGCCCCAGTGCCACAGTGCCGCGAATATGGCTTGAACCGCGACGCCTTTCGCGTCCATAAGCAGGCCAGAAAAAGGAATACGACTCATGATGAAACACCTGATCGTCATGCGCCACGGCAAGGCCGAAAAGGACAGCGCGTCGGGCGAGGATTTTGAGCGCAACCTGATGCAGCGCGGCGTGCGCGAAGCCGCCGCCGTCGCCGAAGTGCTGAAGGCGCGCGGCCTGAAACCCGACTACGCGCTGGTCTCCGCCGCGCACCGCACGCACCAGACCTTTGAGGCCCTCAAGGGCGTGCTGGGTGACATAGCCGGTGAGGTGCGCGACGATATGTTCAATATGGGGGCGTCGGACCTGCGCCGTCTGGTCGAAGCGCACGAAGAGGCGGGCGATTGCCTGCTGATCGTCGGGCATAATCCGGGCATTCAGTATCTGGTCCTCGACTATATGACCGAAGGCGCGGCGTCTCAGGTCGATATCGACCGGGCGCGCGGCTCATACCCCACGGCGGCGGCGACGGTGTTTACGGTCGATGTGGCCGGTCGCCCGATTTTTGACGACCTGCTGAAGCCCAAAGACCTGATCGGGGGCGAATGATGGACCTTTACCGGCTGGCGCTGAAACCGCTGCATCTTCTGGAGGCCGAAGACGCCCACGCGGCGACCATTCTGGCGCTGAAATCAGGGTTGGGGCCGCGCTCCAGCTATGATCCGCCGGAACTGCGCACGGACATCGCCTTCACAGGTGGGGCGCTGAGCGTGCGCAACTGCGTCGGTCTGGCCGCCGGGTTTGACAAGAATGCCGATGTGCCGCTGGCCATGAGCCGCGCCGGCTTTGGCTTTGTTGAATGTGGCACCGTGACGCCCCTGCCGCAGGCCGGTAACCCACGCCCGCGCCTGTTCCGTTTGAGCGAGGACGAGGCGGTGATCAACCGCATGGGCTTCAACAACAAGGGCCTTGAGGTCTTCGCCAGCCATCTGGAGCGCTATCAGGGCCGCGCCTCGGCGCCGGTGCTGGGGGCCAATATCGGGGCCAATAAGGACGCCACGGATCGTATGGCCGATTACGTCACGGGCCTGAAACGTCTGTGGGGCCTGTCGTCCTATTTTACCGCCAACATCTCCTCGCCCAATACGCCGGGTCTGCGCGCCTTGCAAGGGCGGGCCCACCTTGATGAGCTGCTGGGGCAGATTGCGGCGACGCGCGCCGATCTGGTGCGCGTGACGGGCAACAACTATCCCATCTTCCTCAAGATCGCGCCGGACCTCAGCGAAGAGGAGATCGCCGATGCGGTCGAAGCCACCCTCGCGCACGGGCTCGATGCGCTGATCATTTCCAACACCACGATTGAGCGGCCGGAGTCGCTGCGCTCAGGTCTGGCGACCGAAACGGGGGGCTTGTCGGGCGCGCCGCTGTTTGGGCTTTCGACCTCGGCGCTACGCAGCGCCTATAAGGTGGCGGCGGGGCGGCTGACCCTGATCGGGGCGGGCGGCATTGCCTCCGGGGCCGATGCCTATGCCAAGATTCGCGCCGGGGCGTCGCTGGTGCAGCTCTATTCGGCGCTGGTCTATAAGGGGCCGGGGCTGATTGATGACATCAAGCGCGATCTGGTGCAGCGCCTGCACGCCGATGGCCTGACGCATGTGTCGCAGGCGGTGGGTCTGGGGGCTTAAAGAGACCTCTGCCTTCTTATACCTCCCCAACTTGTTGGGGAGGGGGACCACACGAACCGCCAGCGGCGGTGAGATGTGGTGGTGGGGTTTCTTTCTTAAACCGGTTCCATCCGGTTGGCCGTCAGCCGCGCCATGGCGCAAATAAACAGCACGAAGATCAGATTGTTTTGCCCCAGAATGAAGCTTTCCGACAGGATGAGGAAGCTGAAGATACACAGGGCCAGAACCGAAAAATAGCCGTCCCGCACGCGCGCAAAGCGGAACAGGGCGCAGAAGAAGGTGATGGCCAGACAGCTCCCGAACAGGATCACGCCCACCCACCCCAATTGCACCAGCAGGTCCAGCCAGCCATTGTGCGCCGACGGCACGTCCCAGTTGGTCTCTTTCTTGACGATCTGGTTGGGGATGGAGTCGGGCCCCCAGAAGGCTTTGTAGCCATAACCCAGCCACGGGCGCTGATCCGACAGCCTCAGCAACGACTCCCAGATCTGGGTGCGCCCGGTCAGGGTCGGGTCCTTGCCCAGCGCCTTGAACACGGCTTCGGGCATCAGAAAGAAGACTGCACCGCCGATCAGTGACGCCGTGGCGCCGCCCCAGACAAACAGCACGCTTTTCACGCCGCCGCTGCGTAGCGCCGACAGGACCGGCATGGCCCCCAGCGCCAGCAGGCAGGCCAGAAGCGAGGTCTTTGACCGCGACATGAGGATCAGGAAGAAGATCAGGGCTGCGGAGCCGATCCACAGGGCGCGCCGGTCGGGGAGCAGGAAGGCGCTGGCGCAACAGGCGACAAAGCCAAAGGTCATCAGCGACGCCATCTGGTTCTTTTCGTGCCACAGGCCGCGCCAGGCCCCGGCATTGATGTCGTGATGTACGCCCATAGTGGGGTAGAGGAGGGCGGCCAGAATACTGCCGACCGCCATAACGGCAAAGGTGCCGCCGACGATCTGCGTCAGGTCGGAGCCTTTGAAACGCGCCCCCAGATAGAGGCCAAACAGCAGGGTAAAGCCCAGCGCCAGTGAGCGGCGGCTGGTGACCGACGGGTCAATCGACCACCAGCCGGAGGCATAGCACAGGGCCAGCATGGCGGCGGCCATGACCAGCGCCGGCAGCACGCGCAAAAAACGGTCGGCCCGCACGACGCTAAGCAACAGGGTCAGGCCATAGACGGGCAGCCACAGCAGGCGCATCCACGACACTTCGCCGCCGTTTTCCTGATTGGGCGCAAATAACGGGGCCCACAGGGCTTCGGAAAACATGAAGATGCAGAAAGCCGCCAGCAAGGCCTCGATGCGAAACAGCATCAGGGCCGCACCGCTCAGAGGGGGCTCTGCGGCGTCACGGCGGCCGGTCGCGAGGACCGGTCGCGGATAATTGTCACGTTCGTAGGCGGGCGTCGCAGGCATGGGAGTCCGAGGGCGGGGACTCTAAACCTATCATTGAAATGTCAAGATGCGCTTAAATTTGCGCATCGCGGCGCACTTATACCAACGGCCGAAGATGCTGACCGCATCCGGCCGTTGAAGAAACGAGACTGTCTCATATGTGTCAGTGACATGAGACATTCTCGAATGAAATACCAAGAGTCATTTTCAATGACCCTTGGTATTAGAACGGCGAGAACTTTTCCATCAGGTTCTGGCTGACCGGGGCGGCCTGCATGCGGCTGACGTCACCGCGCCCGCCATAGGAGATGCGCGCTTCGGCCAGTTGCGTATGCTTGATGATATTGGCCGAAGAAATGTCCTGCGGATTGACGATGCCGGAGACGATCAGTTCGCGCACTTCGCGGTTGGTACGCACCTCCTGCGAGCCCTGAATGATCAGATTGCCATTGGGCAGGACGCCGGTGACGATGGCAGCGACGGTCAGCGAAATCTTTTCCGAACGGTTGACGCTGCCGCTGCCCGAAAATTCGGCGGCAGTGTTGTTCGACAGCCCGGCAGAGGCGTTGTACTCACTGGGCAAAATCTTCCCTAGCGACGACTCCAGCCCGAACACCTTGGGGATCGAACCCGTATAGCTGCCGTCGCGTTTGCGCGAGGTGGTGTTCTGGGTCTGCGCTTTATCGTCGATGTCGATGGTGACGGTGAGGATGTCGCCGACGTGGCGGGCGCGCTGGTCCTTGAAGAAGGCCTTGGCCCCCGTGCGCCACAGCGAATTGGCCGAGGCCGAGGTCGATGCGGGCGCCGCATAGACCTGCTGCTGCGGCACCAGCTGCGCCGGATAGCCCATCGGTTGCAGGGACGGGCCGTTGACGGCTTCGTTGACGCTGGCGCAACCCGACAGAGCGGCGGCGGTCAGGGCGGCAACGGTGACAAGGACGGGGAAACGCATGGGTCTGCCTTAACGGGAGGAATAGAGGGCGCGGTTGCGCAGGCTTTGGGCGGCTTCACCGACGGCGGCGCTGCCGGGGCCGGTGACGACGGCTTCGATCAGTTTTTTGGACGCCGGGTTCTGCACCATGATCAGGTCGCCGACCGCGCCGTCCTTTTGCGCCGGACCGGTCATGGACAGGCTGACGCCATTCATCTCAAACGTCACCTTGACCATTTCGGCGCGCCTGATGACCAAAGGCGCGGTCAGGTCGCCGGGGCGCACCACGCCGCCTTCGCGCACGGGTACGCGCACCGTCTTGCCGATGGCGGTTTCGGGGTCGCTGATCAGGCTGCCGCCCGCCAGATGCGCCTGCACCGGCTGCCAGGCGATGTCGGCGGCGGCGACGATCTCCCCGGCGCTGAGGGTGCGGGTAAAGACCAGCACGTCCCTGGTGCGCCCGGCCTCGGCGCGGGCTTGCGTGGCTGAGGTGCCATCAGCACCTGCGCTGACGATGATGCGGCGCAGGCCCTGAGGGTTGGGCCACGACTGCCCGGCCTGACGCGCTTTGGCCTGCACCTGACCGGCATCGAGGACGGCGCTGGGGCCGACGCGCGTACCAACCACCACATCCGAAGCGGCCCCCGCATTGTCGAACAGGTCGCCCAGCGTGATGCGCCCGTCGCCATCGGTGACCCGCGCCTTCAGCACCAGAGACGTCTGCGCCTGCACAGGCGCGGCGGTCATCCCGATCAGGCTGAGGGCCACGGCCCCGCTAAGCATCAGCATATAGACCGAACGGTGCATCCGCTATGTCCTTAGAGCGCTTTCCGAAAAGTGTGATGCACTTTTCGGATAAAAAAGCGCGTTAAACCAAAAATTTAGAGCGTTATTTCGATTCAGAATGAACGAAATACGCTCTAGTTGCGCAGGCTGCTGGTCACCGACAACATTTCGTCGGCGGTTTTGATGATCTTTGAGTTCATCTCGTAGGCGCGCTGGGCGACGATCAGCGAGGTGATTTCTGACACGGCATCGACGTTCGAGGCTTCGGTGTAGCCCTGCATCAGGGTGCCGTAGCCGACATCGCCCGGCGTGCCGATATTGGGCGCACCGGAGGCCCCGGATTGCAGATACAGGTTGTCGCCGATGGCTTCGAGGCCGGCTTCGTTGAAGAAGCTGGCGACCTGAAGCTGACCGATGACGGTGGGGGCGGTGACGCCATCCTGTGTCACAGACACCTGACCGGTCTTGGAGATGGTGACCTCCTTGGTGTCCTGCGGAAAGGTGATCTGCGGCTGCACCAGATAGCCGTCGTCGGTGACCAGTTGGCCCTGATCATTAACGGCAAAATTGCCGGCGCGCGTATAGGCTGTCTCCCCCGACGGCATCAGCACCTGAAAATAGCCGCGCCCATCGACCATGATATCATAGGGATTGTCCGTGCGCGTGGGAGAGCCCTGCGTCAGGATGCGATAGACGCTGCCCGTCTTGACGCCGCCGCCGACCTGAATACCGGTGGGCACGACCGTGCCGGATTCCGAAGACTGCGCGCCCATGCGCTCGACGTTCTGATACAGAAGGTCCTGAAACTCGGCGCGCTGCTTCTTGAAGCCGACCGTGTTCATGTTGGCGATGTTGTGCGAGATGGTATCGACATTGAGCTGCTGAGCCGACATGCCGGTGGTGGCGGTTCTCAAAGCACGCATGGGTTACTCCTTACGCTGCGCGGCCAAGGCGCTCGACGGCGCTGCGGTTCAGTTCGGCCTGTTGTTCGATAATCTTGGTCACCGAGGCGTAGGCGCGGTTGATTTCGACCAGCCGCGTCACCTCGCTCAGGGCGTTGACGTTCGAGGTTTCGATCATGCCTTGCCGCAGGCGCACATCGGTGGCCGGGTCGGGCGCGACATTGGTGGTGGCGCGGAAGCGGTTGTCGCCCTGCTTTTCAAGGTCCGACAGGCTGGCGAAGCGCACCACGCTGATGCGGCCCACGCGGACTATACCGTCGGTGCTGCGCTGGGACACCACGCCGTCAGCCGAGATCGACGGCGCGCCGAATTCGGGATTGAGGCGGATGTCGCCGCCATCGCCCTGCACCGGCAGACCATCGCCGGTGACCAGCACGCCCTGCGGCGAGACGGTAAAGGCGCCGTCGCGGGTATAGAGCGGGCCGTTGGCACCGTTGATGACGAAAAACGCGCCTTCGCCTTCGATGCCGACGTCGTAATCGCCGCCCGTCGGAGTCAGGGCCCCTTGCGAAAAGTCGCGGCCGACGCCCTTGTCATAGGCAAAATTGGCCGGGGCGCGGATCGGCAGGTTATAGGCGGGCCGGCCTTCTTCGGGTTCGACCAGCAACTGCTCGAACTTGTAGCCATTGGTGTTCATATTGGCCAGATTGTTGGCCGTGACGTCCAGTTCGCGGCGCAAAACCAGCTGACGCGACAGGGCGACATAGCTCGCATTATCCATTGTCGGCCTCCTTCTGCGACGGCGCGTTAACCATGTTTCAGAAGAAGCAAGAGCCGTGCCAGTTGGGCGAAAAACTCAATGCGCTGAATCTGTTGGGAAAAATTCGGAGGCGGCCAAACGTCTGAGCCTGAGGCGGCAAAAACTGCCCTGATGTCACCCGCAACGGCGGCGTGCGCCGCGCGCTTTTGCTTTCGTTACGCGGAATTAATTGGACGTCTGAGATGAAACTAACGATGCTAGGGTCAAGAGGGCGGGGCGCGTCCGGCACGGGTGTCGGAAAGGGCGGTCGTTTCTCATCTGTTTTTAGGGGCGTCAGGGGCGGAAACCATCCGTTCGCCTTCGCGCAGCCTGGGGAACCTTTTTATGTCTTTGGCTCTATCTACGCTTATCTATGAATGGCGGCGCTATATGGCCGCGGTCATAGCGCTGGCTGTGGCGGGTCTGCTGGTGTTGTCGCTGGTCGGCATGTTCATGGGGATCGGGAAGAACTTTACCGCCACCATCGACCGCTCACCGGCTGACCTCATGGTGCTGCCGCCCGATTCGCAAGGCTTTGGCTCAAGCCAGCCGCGCCGCAATATCCCGACCCTTTATCAGCACCCCGAAGTGGTGGAGGTTATGCCCTATACCCAGCGCTGGGCCATGTGGGCGAACTTTCCGTCGCCTGGGCAATCGGCCAAGCGCGACGGCGTTCAGGTGATCATTGTCGATCCGATCGAAGGGGCCGTGACCCTGCCAACCGACTTCCCCGAAGACGTCATTCTGGCGCTTCAGGAGCCCTATTCGGTGGTGGTCGATGCCACGTCTCTGGCCAAGCTGGGGGTCAAGGTCGGCGACAAGGCGCAGATGAACGGCCGCACCGTCAATGTGCGCGCCACCATCACCAACTACCCCAGCCTGTTCAACTCGATGGTCTTCATGTCGCGTCAGACGGCCAAGCTGCTGAGGCTTTATGACGAAGGGCCGCGCGTCGGCTCCCTGCTGGTCAAGCTGCGTGACCCGTCGCGCGCCGCCATCGTCGCTCAGGACCTCAACAACATGAGCAACAAGCAGTTCCGCGCCTGGACCCGTGAAGACCTCGCCCGTGAAAATCAGGCGGAAATGTTCAAGGAATCCTTCATCGTCATCATGCTGGGCTTCATGCTGATCGTCGGTGTCTTCATCGGTGTGGTCATTACCTGGCAGACGCTTCAGGGGGCCATTCTGGCCAATATCAAGGAGTTCGCCTCGTTGCGGGCGCTGGGCGTCTCGATGGGCAATCTCAACCTGATTATCATGGAACTGAGCTTCTGGGTCGGGGTGGCTGGCCTGATGATGACGGGCATCCTGCTGGTGGGCGTGACCGCGCTGGCCAATGCCGTGGGCCTGACCATGTTCTATCCCCTGTGGTCGATTATCACTATCGCCATCATGTTGCTGACGATCGCCGTCATTTCCGGCCTTCTGTCGCTTGGCGTGCTCAAAAAGAGCCAACCTGCGGATCTGCTGCGATGACTGGAAAACTTGCTATCGAAGCCAAGGGGCTGACCAAGAGCTACAAGATCGGCAAGATCAAGCAGCCGGTGCTCAAGGGCGTCAATTTCACCGCCTATCACGGTCAGGTGACCATGGTCATGGGGCCGTCCGGTTCGGGTAAATCGACCCTGATCGCCGCCCTGTCCGGCCTGATGAAGCCCGATGAGGGCGAGGTGGTCGCGCTGGGCGAGAGCCTTTGGACGAAGAAAAAGGCCAAGATCGACAAGTTCCGGCTCGATCACTGCGGCTTCATCTTTCAGGGGTTCAACCTCTTCCCGGCGCTCAATGCCACTCAGCAGGTTGAGCAGGTGCTCAAATACTGCAAGGTTAAGAAGTCTGAGGCGCACAAGCGCGCCATTCAGGCCCTGACCGAGGTGGGACTGGACAAGCGCCTGAGACAGACGCCGTCGGCCCTGTCGGGTGGGGAAAAGCAGCGCGTGGCCATTGCCCGCGCCCTGTCTAAGAACCCGCAGCTTCTGTTTGCCGACGAACCGACCTCGGCGCTGGACTCCGTGTCCGGGCAGGTGGTCATCAAGCTCCTCCACCGCGCGGCCAAGGAGCACGGAGCGGCGGTGATTGTGGTGACCCACGACCCGCGCCTCGAAGCCTATGCCGACCGCATCATCCATATGGAAGACGGCGAAATCCTCAGCGACACCTTCGTCAACAGGCCTGAAGACGTCCTGCCTTCCGCCCCCCACGCCTGATCAGAGAACGACACACCATGCGCACCTCTTACACCCCTAACCCCGCCCGTAAACGCCCGTCAAAGGCGCTCCTCCTGCTGCTGGCCGCGCCGCTGGTGCTTAGCCTGGCCGCCTGTAACCCGCCCGCGTCGGGCGGCAAGGACGCCAAGAAGGGCGAAGCCGCCGCGGCCAAGCCTATCGTTTCGCCCTATGCGGCTATCGCCAATGGTAAGGCCGATGTCGAAGGCGGCGTCATTGAAATCGCCGCCCGTCGCGCCGGCGTCGTGCACGAAGTGCTGGTGCAGGAAGGCGACGACGTCAAGAAGGGGCAGGTGCTGGCCCGTCAGGAAGCCGATACGGCGCAACTGGCTGTGCAGCGCGCCCGCGCCAATGTGGTCGAGGCTCAGGCGTCCATGCGCCTGACTGAAGTCAATATCGACACCGCCAAGCGGGAATATGCCCGTTATCAGAAGCTGGCGGCGACCAATTTCGTCGCCGGTCAGAAGCTGGACGCCCAGGCCGACCTGATCCGTGAGGCCGAGGCGCGTCTGGCGGCGCAGCAGGCGTCGGTATTGTCGGCGCAGGCCGCGCTGGCGCAGGCCAATTTCGATCTGGAGCAGACCTATGTGCGCGCCCCGATGGATGGCCGCATCATCCGCCGCTTCGCCAACCCCGGTTCGGGCACCTCGACCCTGAACGTTTCGACCATGTTCCAACTGGTCCCGGCCAATGCTGAGCGCATCGTGCGCTCGGAAATCGTCGAAAGCTCCATCCCGGACGTCAAGCCGGGTCAAGAGGTCGAAATCATCCCTGAAACCGACCAAACCAAGGTCTATGTCGGCACGGTGAAGCGTATGGCCGCCACCTTCGGTTCGCGCAAGCTCCTGTCCGACAGCGGCAACGAAGCGTCCGATGAGCGCGTCGTCGAAGTCGTGGTGACGGCCGACGCCGCGCCCCTGCTGATCGGTCAGCG
>NZ_JAIXSV010000346.1 GCF_027484505.1 Asticcacaulis sp. | reverse complement strand
GTCAATGAGAGCGGTGAGGTGCCACGCCGGCAAAGCCCTTGGCAAGGTGCAGATATTGGGTTTCACTCAATGGCCCACAGGAAGAACGACCGATGTGTAATCTCTACTCTATGACCAGCAACGAAGCGGCCATCCGCGCACTTGCCAGGGTCCTCAAATCATCGGTCGGCAATCTGCCCCTGTTCGAGTACATCGGCGCCAATGGGTTTGGCCCTATTGTGCGCAATACCGGTGAGGGCCGCGAACTGGCCATGTGTCGCTGGGGTATGCCCTCTCCGCCTTTCACGCTCAAAGGCAAAACCTACGATTCCGGTGTCACCAATATCCGCAATACGGATAAGCCCTACTGGGCCAAATGGCTGACGGATCCCGCGAACCGCTGCCTCGTGCCGTTTACGTCCTTCTCAGAACCCGATCAGGTGTCAGGCAGCAATGTCATCCACTGGTTCGCGCAAAGCCCCGAGCGTCCCCTGCTCTTCTTTGCCGGCATCTGGACGCCTCAGTGGACCTCCGTGCGCAAGGTCAAGGATGGCGAGACGACGGATGATCTCTATGCCTTCCTGACCACGACCGCGAATGCCGAAGTCGGCGCGGTTCATGACAAGGCCATGCCCGTTATTCTGACGATGGGAGCGGAGCGCGATCTGTGGATGACGGGCGCATGGAGCGAGGTTCAGGCACTCCAGCGTCCCTTGCCCGATGGCAGCCTCAGCGTCGTGGCGACCGGACGGCGCAAGGACGGACCGCATCTGGATGAACTGCATACCCAGTCAGGTGGGGCCGACACACAGAGCGTCCTCCTTTAAGGATATCGACCAAGGCCTCCTTCGAAAAACAGAAAGACCTCACAGATGGGCTAACGCTTTTGTTCGGGGGCCTATCGAAAATCAAAAAGTCCCGTTTTGTTGACGGGCTTTGCGAACAGAGGTGAACGCCCACCAGTTGAGAGCCTCCCCCGTTTTAGCCTGATGGATCGCTGCGGCAAACACGTCCCAGACGCAGGGATCGTGCGCCACCCCCGTTTCCGATTGGAGTCTGCGGAAGAGTTCGTCCGGGTCGCATTGCGCAAGTTGAGAAACGGTTTCGATCTTTAAAACGGCTAAATCCTTGCGCGTTGCCGGCCCCACATTTCTGAGCTTTCTGAGATCATCCAAAACCTGCATTCACGCAACCTTGTCGCCAAAGCCAGTCACCAAATCGACTGAAGACAATGCCCTTGGACGGCATAGCCTCGAAAGCCTAACTGACTCAAGCGCCTAGGCCCGGAATGCGCCCAAGGCGGAAGTGGAACTGCGGGAATATCAACTTGACTAAAATCTACCCTAAAGCAGACGTCAAATTGTTTGAGATCCTAATTTCCCAACATGGGGCATTCGGTCGAACAGTATGCATGTCATTTCTCAACTTCGTATTGGTCGAGCAGGCGTTGCAACCGCTTACCTTCTGGTCGCAAAAGGCGCACATACCGGATGGTGTGTATAAGGCTCGATATCCCTAGAGCGGCGCCAAAAAGGATCGAGCCATGCACCACGTGGCGTAGCTCCATCTTGCCGACCGTATAAAGCTGCCACAGGCAAATCCCCAAAACCGCTATAAAGGCGATCAGCGCCACCGCCATCATGCGCGTTCTGGCTTGTGCAGTGCGGTTCTCATCAATTAGTGCCCGGAGAACTTCCGGCATGGTGTCGGTCGTGCGCGGGTGCGCATTCACATGCCGCCATTGTTGCCAAAGCCCCGAAAAAAAAGCCACCCACGAGACGACGAGCAGGGCGACGATCCCCCATTCACGAGCCAGATTAGCGATCTTGCCCACGGCTAAGGCATACAGAATCATACATGTCCATGTCGTTAGGGCGAGCCCAACCAGCCCCATACCGATTGTGACCTTGCGCCGCCGGTTTTTCAATGTCTTCAGCGTTGACTCCACGACATAGGCCTCGGCCACGTTGGCCTGACAATTGGCCTCACTCCGCCACAGGCGCTCAAGCGTATCAAAATCCATCAGATATCTCCCCGATAAGGGCTACCAGCCGCGCACGGGCACGGTTCAGTCGGACGCCAATTGTGTTTTCGCTCAAGCCATGCAACGCAGACATGTCGGCATAGGCCACGCCATCCAGCGACAGCAGCATTAGCGACCGGTCAACCGGCGCAAGCTGACGGATAGCGGTATAAAGCCTATCCAGGCTTTGTTGATCAGATTCACGGCAAGTATCCGCGGCCATATCTGCCAATTCATGCCGCGCATTGAAAAAACGAAGGCCCATGAGGGCATCGCGCCGTTTCCAGGTCAGGGCACGATTATGGGCCACGCGGTAAATAAAGGTCGCCGATGACGCCTCACCCCGAAAGGCCGGACGCGCCTTCCACACCGAAATCAGCAGTTCCTGCATGAGGTCGTGCTGATCAGCCGGGGCAGCGAAGGCACGGCTGATCCGCGCCAATCGACTCAGGTGCGGCGTTATCCATCCGGCAAAATCGTCGTCCGCGTCTGGCATAGGCTTCCTTTAGCGTACGTCTGTCGCCTTGGCGGCTTCACGCTCGGCCCTTAGCGCTTCGCGGTTGTTTTGCTGGAACGCGCCAGTGCTGAATCCATATACAAGGCCCGATATCGCCAGCGCTATCGCGATGAAAAAAACCACAAGGCGATGCTCTGGCTTAATAAAAAATCCCAACATGTCGGTCTCCTTTTTGATGTGTTGGGAGATTAGACGCACGCTTATCCGCGAAACTTACAGATCGTTGAAAATAATCTTCAGTCCTTCACGGTTGCAACCTTTACTCCTTTGCGACCAATGCGGAAGTCAAAACCGCCTTGATTCTTGCAGTGAGATTTTTTCCGAAAAGCTGACATTAGTAGCAGTGCAGGCCATTTCTAAGCTAAACCTAAGTGGCCTCCCGCTTCAAATGTAACGTATACTCCGTCGTGAGCGTCAGATCCGTAAACAATTTTATGTATCATTTGTAAGAATTGGCGCCCATCGGACGTCTAATCTCCACACACCTGGAGATTCAACATGCACCTGACCCGACGTACATTTTTCCCGGCCGCCTCTGCAGCGCTTTTGTTCCAGCCACAGGTATTCGCAGCGACCGAGAATTGGCGCATTACCCAAATGACCGCTACAGATGGTTCGATCTATTGGCAGACAGAGGGATGGGTCGATGTGCCGGCGTTTCGGGAGCAACGCGACGCTAAATTCAAGATCGCGTTTGTCCGCATTAGCTTCTCCGAGCCTGCCCCCAAGCCGAAGCGCTCCGCCCACCTCGTTCTGGCAGGAGGGCCCGGCGAATCTGGCGTCAGCCTCGTTACCAATCTGGCAAAGCGCGCGGGGAAAGCCGCCTTTGATCTCTTTGGGGGCGACATCGTCGGCATGGATCAGCGGGGGACGGGTCGATCAAGTCCAAACCTTGCCGTTAATCTCAAGTATGACCTGCCCCTGAATGAGCCCGGGAGCGTTGACGCCTGGCGAGCGCCAATGTCTGAGACCGTGATTTTGGCTAAGGCAAAAATTAAAGCGCAGGATATCGAGTTATCGGCTTTTAATTCTGTTGAAAGCGCCTGGGATATCGATGCCGTTCGCCGCGAGCTCGGCTATGACACGTTCACAGTCTGGGGCCGTAGCTATGGATCCCATTTGGCGCTTGCCTATCTGCGCCAATGCCCGGCGGCAGTGACTAAGTTGGTGCTAATCGGACCCGAAGGGCCTGATCACACATGGAAACTACCCTCACAGTTTGATGCTGCGCTATTTACCTTGGCTCGAAAAGCCGGATACCCGTCTCTTGAAAAAGACATCCGCACCGTTTTGAGCCGTCTGGCAGCTTCGCCGGTAACGGTTCCGATTGCAGCCACACCGGCAACCCTCGCCACTAACGTGACCATAGGTACGTTCGATGTCCAGTTGCTTACAGCTCAAGCCATGGGCGACTCACGTAGTTTGGTGGCTATCCCCGCCGCCTATGCCCGCATGCTCAGGGGCGAGTTTGATCAAATCGGACAGTTGGCCTTCATGTACCGACGCGCATTAAGCCTTCAGAATGCCATGAAACCCGCCATGGACATAATGTCGGGCGCGTCAAAGGAGAGGCTCGCACGCATAGATGCTGAGGCGTCTCAATCTATTCTCGGAAACGCTGCGGGATTTCCCGACTATCAGATGCAAGACGTGTGGAAGCTGCCTGATCTTGGCGATGCGTTTCGGGCACCTGTGGTGAGCGACATACCGGTATTGATACTTGCCGGCGACCTCGATCCTCGAACCCCCATACAAAATGCCCGTGACATTGCGCCTGACTTATCAAAATGCAAAATTGTCGAAGTCCTGAACGCCAGCCATAATTTCGATGTCTTCGGGTTAGCTCCAGTGCGCGCAGCAATAAAGACATTTTTAGCCGGTCTCGATGTGCCCTCGCAACTCACGCTGTCGGCCCTTAACTTCCCCTGAAATCATACCGGCGACCTGATCTGAAAGGCCCCAATCCGGTCATCAATACCCCAGCAAAAGATGATAGTATCGCCGACAAAGCGGACAATCGACTTTTAAGACGTTCGTTCTAACTAATGAGGTTCTGTCGCGTCAAAAAGGATCAGTTCGGTTTCTGATCGAAAGTAGCCGTATTCCGCTCAGCGGGATATTTGGCTCTATACGTGAGTATGTCCCCGAATGTTCCGACCCAGATATCAGGTTGCGTTTGTAGATAATTGAGAAGCTCCAGATGTGCCGAAGCCGGTACACTCAAGTATTCACCCCCGATGCCATGAAACTGGAAGACACCCATGCCTCCAACGGCTTGGACGTTTTTTACAAACGCGATCAAATCGCTCCCGGAAACCGTTACCACCATGTCAACTGATGCGCTTCGCCAGCCATTAATTTCGTCTTCTAGCCAGTCACCAGCTCGCGGCCGTGCGGCTATGCCTAAGCGACCGGGCAAAAGGCTAGGCGCTTCAATCCAAAACATCGTTCAACTCCAATTGCATGAAACAAAGCCATTAATCTCAATGGTGTCAGCAGCTTGAGCTGTCTGCCAATCATCAAATATGGCTCAGAGGTGCCCAATGCGGTCATGTCGCTGCCTTGTGGCTTAACGTCAGATCCCATTCACCTGCACGTCTTAGACCGGTCTTCAGCGGCCCAGTCAGCAAACGTGGCAGTCAGGTCGTCTGGCGCCACAGGACGACCGTCACTATCAACCAGGCTGACATAAACCGGGCGATCATCCGACTTTCGGATAATGGTCATGGGCGGGGGGCGATCATTACCGACCCAGCGCTCTGCCCACTGGCGCATAGCCAAGAAGGGCAGACGCAATGCTTGGCCCATCTCGGTGAGTAAATACTCCGGGCGCGGTCGGCAGCCGGCTATCTTGTAGCTTTGGCGGGTCATAATCCCTGCCTCAACCAGCTTCTTAAGGCGCGTGCTGAGGATATTGCGCGGAATATCCAGTTCGCTCTGAAAATCGTCAAACCGCCGGATGCCCAGGAGTGCGCACCTAACGATCAACAAGGACCAACGGTCGCCTAAAAAGTCGAAGCTGGCCGCAAGGTGGCAGTTGTTGAGATGAACGGGCGAGCGGTGGCGAAATGGGGGAGCTTCCATGTAAACACAATAACTGAGTTGCAAATGTAAATCCAGAGTGGTAAGCCTGAGTTCAATATATGAACTTAGATAACGATGAGAGGAGCAATGGATGTCGACATCCCTTGTGTGGCCTACCTTAGCGCTGGCAGGACTGACCTTTGGAGTTTGGTTGGTCTTGAGCCAACAACGACTGGCCCAGGTTCGGCGACACCCCCCGACTGCGGCGAATTTCGCCAATAGCGCCGCGGTTCAGCGCTATTTTTCCAGTGCCGAAAAGCCGACACGTAACCTCGCCAATTTGTTCGAGATGCCAGTGCTCTATTTCGCCCTGGTTCCAATGCTGATGCTCACTGGTCATGTGACTCTGACCCAAGTGGTGCTGGCATGGACGTTTGTCGGGCTGCGCGGCCTACACAGCGTTATTCATATCGGCCACAACCGGATCCGTGATCGAGCACGGGCATATCTCGCGTCCTGTGTCGTTCTGGCGGCAATGTGGATTGTGTGGCTCGTTGATTTGACCTTAGCCTCTCAGGGAACCTTCGGATGACCGCCTTTGTCCTGATCATCCATGATGTTGAAGATTATACCGCGTGGAAGGCTGTGTTCGATCAGGCGGCGGATATGCGGGCGCTTGCTGGCGAAAGGCATTATCAGGTTTTGACGGACCAGAAGCTCCCCAACAGGGTTGTACATTTTTCGCAGTGGACGTCGCATGAAGCTGCGCAGCGCTTTTTCCAGTCGCCCGAACTCGTCGAGATCAGAAAGTCTGCCGGTGTGAAGGCGCCAGACTTTATCTACCTGAATGAACGGGAGGCGGGCGACCTGGAAGTGTCTAGGGAGCAAGAAACCGAAGCCGGTGGAAACACTTAGGGCGCATGTCACAGTCAACCATTACCAAGCGCCTGACCGCGCCAGACGTGTTCGACAGGAAAGGCAATGAACGGCTTGTCGCCCTGACGGCCTATCATTTCCATTCGGCTCAGGCGGCCGATCCCTATTGCGATATCCTGCTTGTCGGGGACTCGCTCGGCAATGTCGTGTATGGCTTCAGTTCCACCTTGCCAGTAACACTCGAAATGATGATACAGCACGGGAGGGCTGTGGTCGCCGGATCATCTCGATCTATGGTCGTAGTCGACATGCCGTTCGGGACTTATGAGCGTTCGAAAGAACAGGCTTTCGATTCCGCGTCGCGCATTATGCAGGAGACCGGATGCGGCGCTGTCAAGATGGAAGGCGGACGCCATATGGCAGACACCATCGCCTTTTTGACGGCGCGAGGTATACCTGTCATGGGGCACGTCGGGTTAACGCCTCAATCCATTCACACCTTAGGCGGCTTTCGAGCACAGGGACGTAAGGAGTTAGAAGCACGGTCAAACGGTGCCAACGCTCCCGGTCCAATTGAGCAGGATGCCCTGGCTGTCGAACAGGCCGGTGCGTTTGCTATCGTATTAGAAGCCGTGGTCGAGCCCATCTCCCGACGAATTGTTCAGGCCTCACGCGCGCCCGTCATTGGTATTGGCGCCAGCGATGCTTGTGACGGACAGATTCTGGTTTTGGAAGACATGCTCGGCATGACACCCCGGACAGCGAAATTTGTCCGGCGGTTTGGCGATATTGGGTCGTCTATCCAACAGTCGATCGAAGCCTATGCGACGGCCGTCCGCGAGGGGTCGTTTCCATCTGCAGAGCATGTCTACGGCACAGCACCGGGAGGCAAGCGTTAATGAACGCCAAGAGAGAAGTCGCGGGATCGGTGGCACCCTGATCAACCCCGATGTAACCCGCAGCCACTGCGGACAGCCATGCTCTTTCCCGGCAAAGTCACCAATGTAACGTGTCGCAGCATCTAAAGCGGACATCACCAACGCCTGTGGTTTTTATTGGCTGAGACTCCATACACAACGGGAAACCTGTTGAGGGTATCGAGCGGTCTGAAATCACCACCAATCTGATACTTCCCATTGGCCACGCCTAGTAGATCGAAAGAGAAACCATGTCAGACAGCAAACCAGCCAGAACGACTCCGGTCATTGCCGCCGAAGTTCCTGCCCGTGCAACAGTATCCAGCTATCCAGAACCGTTTGCCGCTCGAATGGCGGGGCGCGAAAAAAGACAACTGGGGGATGCCTTCGGCCTGACGGTTTTTGGTGTGAATCTTACGCGACTGGCGCCTAACAGCGAAAGTGCGCTGCTGCACCGTCATTCGCGACAACAGGAGTTTGTCTATGTCCTGGCTGGAACCCCGACATTGATTACCGATCAGGGCGAGTTCCTCATGACGCCTGGGATGTGCGTCGGCTTCCCGGCAAACGGATTAGCACATCATATTGTCAACCATTCGGACGAGCAGGTCGAACTCCTCGAAATCGGCGATAGAAACTCCGATGACACCGGACATTACCCAAACGATGACTTGGTAGCGATACGGGTTATGCCGGATGGATGGGCCTTCACGCATAAAGACGGGAGCCCGTACCCAAGCCACAAGGCATAAGACAAGAGCTTCCTTCCGTGAATGAATCTTAATCGGAGAAAGCTGTGTTTGCGGCCTCGCCATCGGGAGGGGCCCCTGCGGCTTCTCTACTTTCCAAGAGCACGTGTGACAGGCACCATCCAACTATCCGACGTGAGTGCGGTCAAAGGGGGACGTTTTGAACAAGATGGACAGCTTTAACACCTACGCCCCCCGCGCCGGTAAACCGGCCTCCATCTTGTCGCGACGGTTGTTTCTGCTAAGCAAAGCCATAAGCGCTATGGCGAATGTCGCCTTTGCCACGCCTCAGGAAACGGGCTTCAGCGGCGCGGGGTTCCCGTAGAAATCGGCAAGGGCTATCGCATTACCTCGCATATTCTGGGAGATACCCGTAGGGTCAACATATCCTTACCCAACGAATATGCCGATCCGCCAGCGCCTTCTTGAGTTGATCGAAAAAGCCCTCTAGCCACAAGCTGGCCCGCCTTCTCATCCCCACAGCCCAGCATGACCAATAATTAAGTTGCGCCTTGGACGTTTGTGACGTTTCTCGAGCAGGTGAAACGGGGGTACGGCTGTGGCTAATTGTACATATTCCGCGATTGTGGCTGTGGCCATACTGTCGGCAACGGGTCCAGCCATTGCTGAGGACGCCGCAGGTGACTGGCTGGGGCAATTACCATCAGGCTTCAAGGTCCGGGTGCATATCGACCGGGCGCCGGACGGCCTGTCGGGAGCACTGATTAACGCCAGCGGCAATCGCACACGTCTCGATCAGATCAAGTCAGATGGGGCAAATCTGCAATTTCAGATCGATAATCTCGGCCTCAGCTATGATGGTGCTTGGAATGAGGATCGCAAAACCTGGCAGGGCACGCTAGCGTTCCAGGGCACTTATCCGCTTAGCTTTCATCGTGCAACGGCGGCAGAGTTCACGCCCAAGGTCCAGCGCCGACCGCAAGAGGACGCGATCTCCGCCGGTCCGCGTCCATACGCCGAGCGCGATGTGGTTTTCGACAACAAATCCGCCAAGTTGAGCCTCGCGGGCACGCTTACCCTGCCGGATGGAAAAGGCCCCTTCCCTGCGGTTATTCTTGTATGCGGTACAGGTCCGAACATGCGAGACGAAGACGTGGCAGGTCACAAAGTCTTCCTGGTGCTTGCCGATGCGCT
>NZ_JAIXSV010000236.1 GCF_027484505.1 Asticcacaulis sp. | reverse complement strand
TGCGTCCGATGTTGCAGGGCCTGCCCGACGACAACTGGATTTTGCGCCCGGACGTCGCCCCGGCCCTGTCGGCCATGCAGGCGGCGGGGCTGGTCTTTGATGCGCTGGTCTTCACGCGCTACCTGTCCGCCATAGAGGCCGTGGCGCAGCGCTATCCGGATTTGCGCATCGTCATCGACCACGCCGCCAAGCCCCCGATTGCCACGACTCAGGCCCAGCCCGAAGCGACGCGCGACTGGATTGAGGCCATGACGGCTATGGCGCGTCACCCCAATGTGGTGTGCAAACTCTCGGGTCTGTTTACCGAAATGCGCCTCGATCAACCCTTTGATGAGGCGGCCCCCTACGTGGCGCATCTACTGACGATCTTTGGCCCGCAGCGCCTGCTGTTCGGCTCTGACTGGCCGGTGGTGCGCCTCAACGGCGACTGGCAAAAGTGGAAACACTGGCTTGAGGACCAATTAAACCCATTGACGCCGGCAGAGCGTCAGGCCATCTTTTTCACTAATGCAAAAAGAATTTATGACCTACAGGGGGTCCCATGATCAGCGAAGATACCCGTCACAGCGACGGTGAAAAGGCTATGAAATACCGCGCGCCCGCCCTTGAAAAAGGGCTCGACGTGCTCGAACTTCTGGCCGCCAACAAACGGCCCATGACCTTGTCGCAGATTTCGCACCGGCTGGACCGCTCGGTCTCCGAACTGTTCCGCATGGTGCAGGTGCTGGAAAATCGCGGCTATGTGGCGCAATCGCAAAAGGGCGACGGGCTGGAACTGACCAACAAGCTGTTCTCGCTGGGCATGAGCCGCGGCCCCAGCCAGAACCTGCTGGCCTCGGCCCTGCCCCTGATGCAGGCCCTGTCCGAACAGGTGCGCCAATCCGTGCATCTGGCCATCGCCTCTGACGATCACATGGTCGTCATTGCGCGCATCGAAGCGCCCGGCGACCTCGGCTTTTCGGTGCGCGTCGGCTATCAGCGGCAACTGGTGCAATCGACCTCCGGCCTTGTGCTGTACGCCTTTCAGCCGCCCAAGCTGAAGGAGCAGATGAAGCACATGCTGCGCGGCACGGCGACGCCGCAGGAATGGCAGTTATTCGAAACCGTGGCCGAACGCGCCCTGCATCAGGGCTATGTGCAGGCCAAGAGCGATTTCGTCGATGGCGTGCTGGACGTCTCCTGCCCGGTCATGAACGACACCACGGTCATCGCCGCCATGACCATCCCCTGGCTGAAAACCCACGGCTGCCTGAGCCTCGAAGACACGGTGGCGCGACTGAAAGGCACGGCAGCGGCGCTGTCGCGCACGCTGGGCGGATAGGCGTTTTCGCCTGATACCAAGGGTCATTGGAAATGACTCTTGGTATTCCGTTCGAGAATTTCTCATGTCACTGACACATATGAGAAATTCTCGTTTCTTCAACGGCCGGATGCGGTCAGCATCTTCGGCCGTTGGTATGAGGTGAAAATCGACAGCGCGCTGATTTCATGAGCGAAAAGGAAAATGCGCGCGGTCGGCGCAATCGCGCCTGAGGCCTCTTGCGTCGGCGCTGTGTCGGCTATACATAAATTTTCATAAGCGATAATCATTTTTAAAAATGAACAGGGATGCACTGTGCCTATCAGCGATCTCCATACCATAGGCCGCACACAGGTCCGGGTCAGCGCGCTGGGTTTCGGCGCGGCGGCCATCGGCAATCTGTATAGCCCGGTCGATGACGCCACGGCAGCAGCGACGGTGAACGCGGCCACAGAGGGCGGCATCGGCTATATCGACACCGCCCCGCGTTACGGTCACGGCCTGTCGGAACGTCGCCTTGCGGACCTGCCCGCCGACATCATCATGTCGTCCAAGGTCGGGCGCGTGCTGACCCCCATCCCCGCCCCGCCGCCCGGCACCGAACGCCACGGCTTTGTCGATGGCGACCCGTTTGAGGAGCAGTTCGACTATTCCTACTCAGGGGTGATGCGCTCTTTCGAAGACAGCCTGAAGCGCCTCAACCGCGCCCGCATCGACATCGCGCTGGTGCACGACCTGGGCGTGGAGACTCACGGCAGCGGCAACGGATTCCATCTCGAAACCTTCCTGCGCGGCGGGCTTTTGGCCCTGCAAACCCTTAAGACGCAGGGCCTGATTGGGGCCATCGGCCTTGGGGTCAATGAGACGGCCATCTGTGATCAGGTTATGGAGAGGGCCGATATCGACGTCATTCTGCTGGCCGGGCGCTACACCCTGCTGGAACAGACGCCGCTGGATGGCTTTTTTGAGCGATGCGCGGCGCGCGGTGTGTCGGTTCTGGCCGCCGCACCGTTCAATTCAGGTCTGCTGGCCGGAGGCGCGCATTTCAACTACGCCGCCCCGCCCAGCGAAATCCTGACCCGTGTGAACGCCATCGAGGCCGTCTGCACCCGCCACCACGTGCCGCTGGCCGCCGCTGCGCTACAATTCCCCGGCTTCCATCCGGTCGTGGCCAGCACCGTCGTCGGCATGGCCAACCCGCAGCAGGTGGCGCGCAATATCGACCTGTTCAACCATCCCATCCCCACGGACCTGTGGCGCGATCTGAAGGCCGCCGGTCTGCTGCGCGCCGATGCGCCGGCGGGTGATGTTTCGCAAGCCTAAGAGTTCACGTGTCTATGTCCCTGCCCTCCCCCCTGATTTTATTGCACCCCGACGACAACGTAGCGGTGTGCCGCGCAGCGATTGCGGCGGGCAGTACGGTGACGGTGGGTGGTGAGACCCTGCCGGTCACCGAGGCCATAGAGGTCGGCCATAAGGTGGCCGTGCGTGATCTGAAAGCCGGGGACAAGATTTTCAAATACGGCGCGCCGATCGGCTCGATGACCAAAGACACGCCCAAAGGCGGCCACGTCCACATGCACAATATGAAAAGCGACTATATCTCATCCCACACCCGCGAAGCCTCCGGAGGTACGCATGCTTAAGGGCTATCTGCGGCCTGACGGCCGAAAGGGCATCCGCAATGTCATCGCCGTCGCCTATCTGGTCGAATGTGCCCACCACGTGGCGCGCCAGATCGTCACGAAGTCAGGCGACAGCGAAGTGCATCTGATCGGTTTTCCGGGCTGCTATCCCAACGACTACGCCTTCAAGGTGATGTCGGCGGTGACGACGCATCCCAATGTCGGCGGGGTTCTGCTGATCTCGCTGGGCTGCGAAAGCTTCAACCGTGAGCGCCTGAAGGCCGCCATCGAGGCGTCGGGCCGGCCGTGCGAAACCCTGGTCATCCAGCAGTCGGGCGGCACGCTTTCGACCATTCAGAAGGGCCTTGAGGCCGTGGCCCGCCTTCAGGCCGTAGCCGCGCAGACTCCGGTGGTTGAGATGGCGGTGTCAGAGCTGGTCATCGGCACCATCTGCGGCGGCTCAGACGGCACGTCGGGCATCACTGCCAATCCGGCGGTCGGTCGCGCCTTCGACTGGTTCGGGGCGCAAGGCGCGGCCTGCGTGTTTGAAGAGACCGGCGAACTGGTCGGCTGCGAAACCATTATGGCCAGCCGCGCCGTGACGCCGGAGCTGGGGGCGGAACTCGAAGCCTGCGTGCAGAAGGCCGAGGCCTATTACACCGTCATGGGGTTTGGGTCGTTCGCGCCGGGCAATGCCGAAGGCGGACTGACCACGCAGGAAGAAAAGTCGATGGGGGCCTATTCCAAGTCGGGATCGGCGCCCATCTGCGGCATCCTGAAACCCGGTGATCTGCCGCCGACGGGCGGGCTCTACCTGCTCGATGTGGTGCCGGACGGCGAACCGCGCTTTGGCTTCCCCAACATCTCGGACAATGCGGAAATCGTTGAGCTGATCGCCTGCGGTGCGCACGTGACCCTGTTCACCACGGGCCGCGGCTCTGTGGTGGGTTCGGCCATTTCTCCCGTCATCAAGGTCTGCGCCAATCCGGACACCTATCGCAAGCTGAGCGAGGATATGGATATCGACGCCGGCAAGATCATGGAAGGCCGCGCCACGCTGGATGAGGTCGGGCAGGAGATTATCGACAGCGTGCTGGCCGTCGCCGGTGGCACCCCCACCAAGTCCGAAGCCATGGGCCATCAGGAGTTCATCCTGACCTATAAGGCCTTCGACCCGCTGGGCCCGGCCTGCCTGCCGCTGCGCCGGGCGTAACCTATATACCTCCCCAGTTTACTGGGGAGGGGGACCGCACGAAGCGAAGCTGAGATGCGGTGGTGGGGGTTCTGAATGCGCCAGACCGTCACCGTCAGAGTCTTTGCCCCACCCAACCCTCTCCCGGTAAAACGGTGAAGGGAATGATTTCAAGAGACCGCACCATGTCACGACTTTCCGGAAAAACCGCCCTGATCACCGCCGCCGGGCAAGGCATTGGCCGCGCCACCGTCGAAGCCTATGTGCGCGAAGGCGCCACCGTCATCGCCGCCGACATCAACGACGCCAGCCTCAGCGAACTGGCGGCGCTTGACAATGTCATTGCGCGCAAGCTCGACGTCACCGATGCTGAGGCGGTCAAGGCCATCGCCGCTGAGTTCCCCCATATCGACATTCTTTATAACTGCGCCGGTTTTGTGCACGCCGGGACCATTCTCGACTGCGACGAAAAGGACTGGGCCTTTTCCAACAGCCTGAACGTCACGGCGCAGTACCGCCTGATCCGCGCCGTCCTGCCCAACATGATCGCGCGCGGTGGCGGCTCGATCATCAACATGTCGTCGATCGCCTCTTCGGTCAAAGGCATCCCCAACCGCTTCGCCTACTGCGCCACCAAGGCGGCGGTGATCGGCCTGACCAAGTCGGTGGCGGCGGACTTTGTGGCGCAGGGCATCCGCTGCAACGCCATCTGTCCCGGCACGGTGGAAACGCCGTCGCTGCTGCAACGCCTGCACGACACAGGCGATTTTGAGCAAGCCTATAAGGACTTCACCGCGCGTCAGGCCATGGGCCGCTTCGGCAAGCCGGAAGAACTGGCGGCGCTGGCTGTGTATCTGGGTTCGGACGAGTCCAAATTCACCACCGGCCGCGCCCACATCATCGACGGCGGCTGGGTGATGTAAGGGCTTTTTTAGCCACGAAAAACACGAAAATCACAAACTCCGAACCCTAGAGCATCCGTCGGCTCAGTTGAGCCGGCGAATAGCTCTAAACTTTTGTTTTAACGTGCTTTTTTATCCGAAAAGTGCGTCACACTTTTCGGCAAGAGTGAATTATGGCGCTTCGTACGATCAATCAGCGCAATGAAGTTCGTGTCTTTTCGTGTTTTTTGTGGCTAACTCTTCCTAAAACAGGAGGAACCCCATGCGCCTGATCTTAGCCGCTGCGCTGATCGCCCTGCCCTCGTTCGCCCTCGGAGCCCCGTCCATGGTCATCATCGACGAAAAGGACACGGTGGTCGAACAGCCCACGCCGCACGGCAATATCGGCATGTCCACTGCCTGGCGCATCAGCGACAAGGCCCCTCAGCGCGCCATGGAGTTCCGCAAGCGCAGCCTGCACAAGGGCGCGGCCATCGGTATCCACCCCATCGACCACGATGAGGTCTATTACGTCGTCTCCGGCACCGGGATTGTGGAATCGGACGGGGTGACCCACACCCTGACCGAGGGCATGACCGCGTATCTCTATGAAGGGGCTAAGGTCGGTATCAAACAGGTGGGCGATGAACCGCTTACCCTGATTATTTCGTACCCGTTGAAAGCCCGCACGAAATAGGCCTACCCGTGCAGGCTTATGTCCATCCAGATCAGCGCCACTTCGCCGGGCTTGAGGCAGCGCAGGCCGGAATTGGCGTGGTGGAAGGGGTCGGGCATATGGTTGACCGGCTCGGCGCAGAAAAAGTCCTGCCCCGGCGGCACATAGATGTGCAGCCAGTGACAATCCGGTGAGGCGCGCAAGGTCAGGACGGGCGTGCTGTCTTCATAAATATCGGCGCGCCCGGCAAAGCCCGTATGGCAGTGGTCAATCAGACCCGTGTCGCTGACGAAATCGCCCTTCGTCCAGTCCTTGCGCCACACGCCTGCGTACCATTCGGTCGGCAGGCAGTCCATATCGGCGATCCACACCCCATCGACGGGCGCTTTAAGCCGCGTCTGAGAGGTGCGGTTGAAATAGGGGTGAAAGCCCAGCCCCGCCGGCATGGCCGTAGTACTCAGGTTCTTGACGCTCAGCCAGACGCGCAGGCCCGCCGGACGCAGTTCGAACACCTGCCGCGCCTCATAGGCCCACGGCCACTCATCCGGCTGATGACGATAGGTCAGAACGGCCCGCGACGGCGATTGCTCGGCCACCGTCCAGCGCGCGCGCCAGCCCTGACCGTGCAGGGTATGCGGATGGTCGCCCAGATTGGGGGCCATATTCACCTTTTGCGTACCGATGGAGAAGCTGCCGTTACGAATGCGGTTACAGAACGGCACCAGCGGAAACGAGGCCGTCTCCAGCACGTCACGCGGGTCTTCGGGTGTCGGGCGCATATAGTCACGGCCCTTATGGCTCAAAGCGCCGATGGACCCGCCCAGATCCGGATGCAGGGCCAGCGTGGTGTCGCGTGCCGTCAGGGTCAGCGTCGAAAGAGCGATCATGTGGCATTTCCATTATTTTGTTTTTCAGACGCAAACGGCGGAGCCTGATCGAAGCTCCGCCGTTCTTTACTGTGTCGCTTGAGAGTTTACGCCTTCTTCCAGAGGCTTTCAATTGCCTCAAGGGTCCGGCCCTTGGTTTCCGGCACAAACTTCCACACGAAGACCGCCGCCAGCACCGAGAAGGCTGCATAGACGTAATAGTTGAGGCCGTGGTTGAAGGTGGCGTTCAGCGCGCTGTCGCCATCAATCACCTTGAACGACCAGGTGACGATGTAGTTCGAAATCCACTGGGCGGCGACGGCGATGGCCATGGCCTTACCCTTGATGGAGTTGGGGAACATTTCAGCCAGCAGCACCCACACGACCGGGCCCCACGACAGGGCGAAGCCGGCGATGTAGAGCATGGCGGCATAAAGCAACAACGTGCCTTCCTGCTTTTGCTGGAACAGGATACCGAGCGCGGCCATCGACACAGCCATAACCAGAGCGCCGAGGATCAGCAGCGGCTTGCGGCCCCAGTGATCGACGGTGAAGGTCGCCACCAGCGTGAACACCACATTGGCGGCACCGACCAGCACGGTCTGGAACAGGGCCTGATCGGTGCCCGACCCGATGTTTTTGAACATCAGCGGCGCGTAATAGAGCACGGCGTTGATACCGACGAACTGCTGAAACACCGACAGCAGCACACCGACCACGACGACACCAACGCCAAACGAGAACAGCTTACCCGAATGTTCACTGAGCGAGCCGCGGATTTCGTCCATAGTCGCCTGCGCTTCCTGCGGATCGTTCAGTTCGCTGAGCAGCTTGCGCGCCTTGTCTTCCTTCTGTTTCATCACGTACCAGCGCGGCGTGTCCGGCATGATGAAGGCGGCCAGGAAGAACAGGGCCGCCGGAATACCGGCCGAAGCCAGCATGTAGCGCCAGCCGGTCGAAAGCACCCACTCATCCGTGCCGGATTCCGCGATCTTCAGGTTGACGAAATAGACCAGCAGCATGCCGCCGACGATGGCGATCTGCTGGAAGGTGATCAGCAGGCCGCGCTGCTTGGCCGGGGCGATTTCAGCGATGTACAGCGGCGAAATCAGCGACGCCATGCCGATGGCGACCCCGCCGATAAAGCGGTAGATCATGAAGGGCGTCAGGCCCTCAACGCCCAGACCCCCGATGGGGGCCAGACCCAGTTCCGGATAGCCCGACAGGATCGACGAGGCGAAGAACAGAAACGCCGCAATCAGCATCCCGGCGCGACGGCCGAGCGAGGTGGACAGCGGCCCGGCGATCAGCGAGCCCAGCACGCAGCCCAGAAGCGCAATGCCGATGGCCGTACCGGCCAGAGAGTTACGCGCCACCTCGGTGAGGTCAGTGCGCGGCGTGACGAAATTATGGACGATGGCTTCTTCGGCGCCGGAAATCACGGCGGTGTCGTAGCCGAACAGGAGCCCGCCCAGAGCCGCGCCGATGGCGAGCCCCATGACCAGCCCCATATTCACTTTTCCAAGTGATGAGGACATTCAATTTTCCCTTCCCTGAGTGCAATCGGAGGATTGCAGACGTGTGACGCCTTCCGCTCTCTGGTCCCTGTGTATCGTTGGTGGTCGGGTGTGGCGGATCGGCGCAATGAAACTGAACCGCGCGCAGCGAGTCGTAAAGTCCGCTCTCTCAAAAAGTGAGACAGGGTCTTGGCTCACCGCGCCGCGGGCGTGGTTAATGTGCCTTAAATTTTCAGTCTGGCAAGCAAAAAGCTGATAGCGCTACCATGTGGAGGCCGGGTTTTACCGCAAAAATGCTGCGCAACATCCCTCCTCCCTGTTGCGCAGCAACAGGGAGGAGATTGCGGTCAGTGATTATGCCGCGGCATCTTGTCGGCGATCTTCGTATATTTCAGCGCCGGTTCCATCACCGCGCCCGTGTGCAGCTGCCCCACGGTCTGACGATAGATTTCCTGCCACATGGTCATGGACTCCGGATAGGCTGGGATGCCGTCGGCCTTGCGCTTTTCGATCTCTTCGTCAGAGACCAGCATGTCGCAGGCCCCGGTATTGATGTCGATGCGGATGGTGTCGCCGGTGCGCAGCCAGGCCAGCCCACCGCCCACTGCGCTTTCGGGTGAGGCATTGAGGATGGAGGGCGAATCCGCCGTCCCCGACTGACGCCCATCGCCGATGGTCGGCAGCGAGGTGATGCCTTTTTTCAGCAGCGCGTCGGGCGGCTGCATATTGACCACTTCGGCCGACCCCGGCCAGCCGACCGGGCCGGAGCCACGGATAACCAGAATACAATGCTCGTCGATATTCAGCGCCGGATCATTGATGCGCTCATGATAGTCGGTCGAGCCATCAAAGACGATAGCGCGGCCTTCGAACACCCCTTCGCGGCCCGGTTCGGACAGGTAGCGCTGACGGAATTCCGGCGAAATCACGCTGGTCTTCATAATGGCAAAGTCGAACAGATTGCCCTTGAGCACCAGGAAGCCCGCCCGCTCCATCAGCGGTTCGGCCACCGTGCGGATCATTTCGCGGTCGCGGGTTTCACGGCCTTCGACGTTTTCGGCAATCGTCTTGCCGGTAATCGTCGTCGCCGTGCCGTCCAGCATTCCGGCCTTCAAAAGCTCGACATGGATGGCCGGGACGCCGCCCGCGCGGTGGAAGCGCTCACCCAGATACTTGCCCGCCGGCTGCATGTTGAGGATCAGCGGAATGTCATAGGCTGCCATCCAGTCTTCGGGCGTCAGCTCGACCCCGGCGTGGCGCGCCATGGCCACAATATGCGGCTGGGCATTGGTCGAACCGCCCAGCGCCGCCACCGCAGCAATGGCATTGAGGAAGGAGGCCTTGGTCAGGATTTTCGAGGGCTTGAGGTCCTCATAGGCCATTTCGACGATGCGACGGCCCGTCTCGTAGGCCATCTGACCGCGCTCCCGATAGGGGGCCGGAATGGCGGAGCAGCCGGGCAGAGACAGGCCCATGGTTTCAGCCACGGCATTCATGGTCGAGGCCGTGCCCATTGTATTGCAATGCCCTGCCGACGGGGCGGAGGCGCAGGCGGCTTCGAGGAATTCGTCTTCGGTGATTTCACCGGCGGCCAGCTTGCGCCGTGAGCGCCAGATGACCGTGCCGGAACCGACCAGATCGCCGTCGTGCCAGCCGTCGAGCATCGGCCCGCCCGACAGCACAATGGCCGGAATATCGACGGCGGTGGCGGCCATAATGCCCGCCGGGGTGGTCTTGTCGCAACCGGTCGTCAGCACCACGGCATCGAGCGGGTAGCCGTGCAGGATTTCCACCAGCGTCATGAAGCTGAGGTTGCGGTCCACCGCGGCGGTCGGGCGGCGGCAGTTTTCAAAGATGGGGTGGCAGGGAAACTCCATGCAGATACCGCCCGCATCGCGGATGCCTTCGCGCACGCGCTGGGCCAGATCGAGATGGATGCGGTTGCACGGGCTGAGGTCGGAGCCCGACTGCGCGATACCGATAATGGGCCGGCCCGACCGCAGTTCCTGCGGCGTGATGCCGTAGTTCATGAAGCGCTCCAGATAGAGCGCCGCCATGTCGATATGGCCGGGGGCTTCGAACCATTCCTGCGAACGGAAACGGCCATTGGGGGTCGCGGGTGTACGGCTCATGGATTGCCCTCAGAGAAAATTTATTTCGTTTTGCGGCTGACCGGCCACATCGCTGCGGAAGCTGAACAGACCACCGGCCCGCGGTTGCGATTTCAGGTCTTCGGCGCTTAAGCCCTTCGCCGCCGTCGTCGCATAGACGGTTTTCAGGTCGCGGCTACCAAAGGCGATCTTGGTGACGTTCGACACCGGCAGATCGACCTTGCGGATCAGGCGGCCATCCGGCGCATAGACATGCACGCCCCAGCCAAAGAACAGACCCACCCAGACCTGGCCCTGGCTATCGACGATCGGGCCATCCATATAGCCTTCGCCATGGTCGCCGGTTTTGCCGGAGGCATCCAGTTGCGCAAACAGGCGCTTGTTATGGATGTCGCCGTGGTCGTCGAGATCGAAGGCGTAGATGTGCTTTTTCAGCGTATCGTTGTGATAGAGGGTCTTGCCGTCCGGGCTGACCGCCGGGCCATTGGTGATGACGTAGTCGTCGTCCATCACCTTCAGGCCGCGCGCGTCATAGCGGTACAGGCGACCGGTGGGTTTTTCCTCATCATCGTCCATCGACCCGAACCACAGGCGGCCCTTGGCATCAACAAAGCCGTCATTGAGGCGGTTGGTCGGCAGGCCCGGCTCGACATGGGTCAAAAGGGTGAAGGTGCCGGTCTTAGGGTCGAAATCGTAGAGGCCCGTCTTGCAGCCGACGACAAACCCGCCGCGTGTTTTGGGGGCGAGGAAGCCCGGCTCGGACGGGGCAAGGAAGGACTGATGCGAACCGATGTCGGGATCGTAGCGGTGAACGCGCTTTTGTTTGATATCGACGAACCACAGGGCGTGATCGCGCGCCGACCACACAGGCCCTTCGCCCAGCGTGGCCTTGAGGTCGAGAACACAGGTCGGTTGGAACAGTTGGGTCATCTGTATCTCCCTCCTCCCCTGCTCAGCGGGGGAGGTGTCAGCGCGAAGTCGCTGACGGAGGGGGCTATCCCACCCAAGCCGCGCCCCCTCCGGCTCGCAGGCTCGCCACCTCCCCCGCTTCGCCCAAGGGCTTGCAAGGGAGGAGAATTAGCTTATCGCCAACCGGCGTCGATCCAGTAGCCGTGGCCGGTGCACAGGGCGGCGTCGTCAGAGGCGAGGAATAGGGCCAGAGAGGCCACGTGCTGCGGCTCGATGCGGCCGTCGAGGCACTGGGCCTCAACGATCTGACGCTCGCCTTCGGGCGTGTACCACTTCATCTGGCGCGGCGTTTTGACATTGCCGGGGATGATGGTGGTGACGCGGATATTGTCGCGGCCCAACTCGCGGGCCAGCGCGCGCGTCATGCCTTCGATACCGGCCTTGGCCGTTTCATAGAGCGTCAGGTCGGGCAGGCCGAGGTGCCAGGAGATCGAGCCGAAATTGATGATGGCCCCGCCGCCAGCGGCCTTCATACCCGGTGCAATGGCGCGGGTGACCATCAGCATGTGCTTGAGGTTGACGCCGATATTCTTGTCGAAAAATTCCGAGGTGATTTCCGACAGCGAATGACGGTCATCGCGCGCCGCATTATTCAGCAGGATCGTCACCGGACCGTCGGCCTGAATGGTGGCCAGCACCTTTTCCAGCGCCGGCGTATCGGTCAGATCGCACTGATGATAGACTGGCGCGACGCCCAGAACCCCGGTGTCGATGGTGGCGGAAACTTCATCGACAAGGTCGATAAAGTGCACCTTGGCACCCTGATTGACGAAGGCCTTGACCAGCCCTCCGCCGATACCCGACCCCCCGCCGGTGATGAGAACCTTACGCCCTTTCAGGCTCGGATAGATGGCAGACGACATGTCTTCAGAACTTTCTACAAACAAACAGCTAGTGGTCTGATTTTGACATTTGCTACCGCTTGCAGCACGCTCGAGGGCAAATGTCAAAATCTTTAAGACCACTAGCAACTTTATGATTCTAGTGGAATTTTCAAATTTGACATTTGATTGCAATGGTCGCGGCAACTGGGTATCAAATGTCAAATTCATTCCACTAGGGACATCCCTGAACCTCGTTACAGGTGGTCTTCAGGATACGAACGGGTTATGCCGCGTCGGCCTTGGCCGTTTCGACCTTCAGCAGACCACGCGCAACGAGGTTCTGCATCAGGGCGACGATACCAAAGGTCCAGGCGCGCGCGTCTTTTGAGGTGGTGACGCGGTTTTCCAGCGTACCGAGCTTGGGCGAGGTGACAGTAACGATGTCGCCGACCTTGTGCGTGAAGCCGCGGCCCGGCGTGTCACGGTCCTGCGTCGCCGCAAACAGCGTGCCCAGCATCAGGACGAAGCCGTCAGGATAATGGTGCTCGCTCATCGCCTGACGGATCAGCTCCAGCGGATCACGGCTGATCTGATCCATCGAGGAACGTCCCTCCAGCACATAGCCTTCCGGCCCGTCGATGCGCAGATCGAGCACGGCGGAGCGCACGTCCTCAATCGTAAAGCCTTCATCGAACAGGCGGATGAACGGCCCCAGTGCGCACGAGGCGTTATTGTCCTTGGCCTTGCCCAGCAGCAGGGCAGAGCGGCCTTCGAAGCAGCGCAGATTGACGTCGTTACCGAGCGTGGCGCCCAGCGCACGGCCCTTCGGATCGACGACCATCACCACTTCGGGCTCAGGGTTGTTCCAGGTCGAGTCGGAGCGCACGCCGACCTCTTCGCCCCAGCCCACCGACGACAGGACCGGCGACTTGGTGAAGACTTCGGCGTCAGGGCCGATGGCAACTTCGAGATATTGCGACCACAGGCCGTCGGCGATCAGCGCCTCTTTCAGCTTGGCGGCAGCCTCGGTGCCCGGCACGACCGAGCGGATGTCGCCGCCGACGCGCGCCGCCAGATCATCGCGGATGGCCTGCGCCTGGTTGTAATCGCCGCGCGCGCGCTCTTCGATCACGCGCTCGACCGCCGACACGGCGAAGGTCACGCCGGCCGCCTTGACCACCTGAAGGTCGATGGGGGACAGCAGGGTCGATTGCCCTTCCCACGCCTTCTGGAAAGCGAAGTCTTCCAGCTTGCCGAGGCTTTTGCCGCCAACGGGTACGCCCTTTTCCGGCCAGTTCGCCAGAAGCTGCGCCACGGTCGGGGCCACCGCGCTCATGTCGAACACCTCGCCCCCCTTGACCAGCACCGGAGTCGGGCCTTCGGGCAGAAGGAGGCGGCCCACCAGCGTGGCATCGCGCCAATCTACCGGAAGCATGGCGGCAGGAAGGGAATCGGTCATGGTGACGCACCTTTGCTTTACGAATCGTCCGGACAGCCGGAAGGAAGGGACTCTGCTCAACCTGTAGCGTCCGGTCGCTAACCACCGGACTTTTTTATATTTTTTCCACACGGCCTCGCGCGCAACCGTGGCTACGCGGTTGAGCCGTTATGATACCGCTACCATTTCCAGCAGAAGTGTCCGCTTGTCAAGAGGCGACACCCTCCCGGTTACATTTTTCAGCTCTCAGTCGGTCGCGTCTTCGCCCGGTGCCGAAGAGGACTGACGTTCAATGATCGCAAAGTCGCGGATTTCGTGCACCGGGGCATAGGGCTGACCCGAACGGCGCGTGCGAATCTGCTCCAGCAGCATCTTCAGCCCCAGCGACGCCATGTCCGAAATCGGCTGACGCACGGTGGTCAGTTCCGGCCACACGGACGAGGCCATGGACGTATCGTCAAAGCCCACAATGGTCACGTCTCTGGGGACATCGAGGCCCAGCCGGTGGGCCGAGGCGACGGCTCCGGCCGCCATATCGTCGTTGGAGGCAAACAGCGCTGTCGGCCGCTCATCGCGCATCAGCAGGCTTTCGGCGGCATCAAAGCCTGAGCGATAGGTGAAATAGCCCTGCCCGATCAGCTTGTCTTCCGGCGTCAGCCCGGCCTTGGTCAGGGCGGCGATATAGCCCTCATGCCGCAACTGGCTGTAATAGGAGTTGGGGTTGCCCTTGATGAATCCGATGCGACGGTGGCCCAGCGCGATCAGCCGCTGCGTCATGGCGAAGGCCGCCTTGAAATCGTCGATGGAGACGCTGGCCGCATCCGGCGACGGACGCGACGTCGCCACGCCGACAAACGGCAGGCCCATCTCGCGCAGGGCCTTGGCGACGCGCGTCGAGTCCGACAAGGGCGGCGGCAGGACCACGCCATCGACGCCCAGCGATTTCAGCTTGTCCAGCACATCGGCCACCCCTTCGGGACCTTCGCAGCTTTCGATGATCAACTGACAGCCGCTTTGCGAGCTTTGGTGCAGGATGCCCAGCAGCAGCTCCGACAGGAAGGACATGGACGGGTTGGAATAGATCAGGGCGATGCGCGACGAATCCTGAGAGGCCAGAGAGCGCGCCGCCATGTTCGGCGAATAGTTTAGCGCCTCGATAGCTTCGGCCACCTTTTTGCGCGTCTCTTCGCGGACGTTCTTCTCACCATTGATGACGCGCGACACGGTCATCGGCGACACGCCGACGTGCCGGGCCACATCATGGATGGTGACGATGTTGCCGCCGCGACGACTGACCTTACGCGCCAATGCTTTACCCCTTGAGTGCCGCGCCACAGGACGCTGAATCGGATACGATCGTACAATTGTCGCACGCCCAAGCGGCAAAGGTAAAGAGGGACAGGCGCTTTGTTTTCATTAGCAAAATAAATTCTCACTTGAAAAAAAGTAAGCGCTGTCATAAGCCTGATCAACGACCTCGACCGCAAAACAGAAGCGAGGCGAACAGGGAAGATAGCCAGATGACCGCCACGAATCTGACAGGTGATGGCGACTCGGTCACAGAGATCGACGCCGGAGCCATGATAATAATTTACAGCAAAAATCCAGTGGAGACCGCCCGATGAAACTGACATCCCTGCGCCTGACCGCCGGTCTGCTGGCCCTGACGCTACCCCTGACGCCCCCCCTGTCGGCCGAGGCCGCGCCGCGCTTTGCCGCCATCTTCGGCGACCACGCCGTCTTGCAAAGAGAGGCCCCGGTGCGGGTGTGGGGCTTTGCCGACAAGGGCGAAACGGTCACCCTGCGCATCGCCGGTCAGACGGCGACCGCGACGGCGGACGCTTCGGGCCGCTGGGAGGCGACCCTGGCCCCCCTGCCCGCCGGTGGACCTTACGAACTGAGCCTGTCGGGCGGCGCGACGTTAAAAGACATTCTGGTGGGCGACGTGTTCCTGTGTTCGGGGCAATCGAACATGGAATTCACCACCAAATACGCTACCAATGCCTATAACGAGATCCTCAACTCGGCCAATGACCGCATCCGCTTCGTCACGGTCGAAAAAGACGCGCAACCCGCCGGCCCGCTGAGCGACCTGCCGAAATCACCGGCGTGGCGCGCGGTCGGACCGGAAACGACCGGCGACACCTCGGCTGTCTGCTACTACATGTTGAAGGCGCTGGCGGCGAAAACCGGTGTGCCCATCGGTATGATCCATTCGTCATGGGGCGGCTCAATGATCCAGTCATGGCTGAGCCAATCGACACTGGCTCAACTCAAAAGCTACGATACCGGCCTTGAGACGCTGAAACTCTACGCCCGCGACCCGCAGGCGGCGCAAAAGGGCTGGCAAAAGATGACGCAAGACTGGTGGGACACGCACGAACCGCAGGCGGTCGAAAAGCGCCAGTGGGCAAGCGTGGCCTATGACGACCGCGACTGGAAGACCATGGACACGAGGCGCTTCTGGGAAGAGTCGGGCGACCCGGCCCTTGCGGGCTTTGACGGCGTGGTATGGTATCGCAGCGAGATCACCCTGACCGCGGCACAGGCCAAATCGGCCACCACGCTGGTGCTGGGGGCGGTGGACGACGCCGATACCACCTTCATCAACGGCCAGGTCATTGGCTCGAGCGAAGGGTGGAACACGCCGCGCCGCTATGAGGTTCCCAAGGGCGTGCTGAAGGCCGGGCGCAACGTGATCGCGCTGCGGGCTGTCGATACGGGCGGCGGTGGCGGTATGTGGGGTGACCCCAAGCCGCGCGGCCTTTACCTCAGCGATGGCAAAATTATTCAAATTCCGGAAACGTGGAAATATAAAATTTCCACGCCCATGTCGGGCCTCAGCGATGTCCCCACCACACCGTGGCTGCCCACCTCCGGGCTGAGCACCCTCTATAACGGCATGATTGCCCCAATCGCGCCCTACACGCTGAAAGGTGCGGCCTGGTATCAGGGGGAATCCAATGCCAGCAATGCCAGGGAATATAGCCGTTTGCTGCCCGCCCTGTTTGCCGACTGGCGTGCCAGCTTCCGTCAACCCGACCTGCCCGTCGTTGTCGTGCAACTGGCCAATTTCGGCCCGGTAGTGAACGGCCCGGCCCCGTCACAATGGGCGGCCTTACGCGAATCCCAGCGCCTCAGCGTCAAGGCCGATGCGAAGACCGCTCTGGCCGTCAGCCTCGATGTCGGCGACCGTACCGACATCCACCCGACGCAGAAAAAGGTAGTGGGTGAGCGCGTGGCGCTGGGGATGCGCAAGGCCGCCTATGGCGAAGCCGTGGCTCTGTCGCCCGAACCCGTCTCGGCCAGCCGCCGTGGCGCGGATGTGGTGATCCGGTTCCGCGACACGGGCGGCAAACTGCTGACCTATTCGTCGGATCAGGCTATCGGCTTTGAAGCCTGCGACGGTGCCTGCCGCTATGTCAGCGCGACGGTCGAAGGCGATGTGGTGGTGCTGAAGGGCGCGGCGACGGCGAAGCAGGTCCGCTACGGCTGGGCCGACTCGCCTTATGTCAATCTCTACAGCACCAGCGACCTGCCCGTCGCCCCGTTCCAGATCGATATCCAATAATAGCAACGGCCGAAGATGCCGACCGCATCCGGCCGTTGAATACCCGTCTTTCCCGCAAAAGGACTCCCATGCGCCCTACCCGCCGTCAGATGCTTGGTTCCGCCGCAGCCCTCAGCGGTGCCGCCCTTGCCCCCACCACGCAGGCCGCGACGGCCCCGTTCAAGGCCAGTTGGGAGTCGCTGGGCGACGCCTATCAGACGCCAGACTGGTTCAAGGACGCCAAGCTGGGTCTGTGGTCGCATTGGGGGCCGCAGTGCGTGCCTGAGGCGGGCGACTGGTACGGACGGCAGATGTATATGCAGGGCAATCCCTATTACGACCTCCATGTGCAACGCTATGGCCATCCGGCGCATCATGGGTTTATGGAGATCATCAACGACTGGAAGGTCACGGAATGGGACCCGGAAGGCCAGATCGCCCTGTATAAGGCCGCCGGTGCCAGATACTTCGTGTCGATGGCCAATCACCACGACAATCTGGATATGTTCGATTCGAAGTTCCACAAGTGGAACACGCTGAACGTCGGCCCGAAGATGGATATTGTCGGCCGCTGGGCGAAGGTGGCGCGCGCCGCCGGTCTGCGCTTTGGCGTCTCCAACCACGCGGCCCACGCCTGGCACTGGTGGCAGACGGCCTATGGCTACGATCCGGAAGGGCCGATGCGCGGTGTACGCTATGACGCGGCGCGCCTGACGAAATCCGATGGCAAGGGCAAATGGTGGGACGGTCTCGATCCGCAGGACCTTTATACTGGTCCAGCCGGGGACATGGTGCCGCCTGACGGCCTGACCACGATCAAGGCAATGAACGACTATCACGATCAGCATTCGGGTCAGTGGCTGGAGACCTCGCCTAACGCCTGGTACGCCAGACAGTGGTTGCTGCGGCAGAACGATCTGGTCGATAAGTACCGGCCCGATTTTGTCTATTTCGACAATTACGGACTGCCGCTGGAGCAGGCAGGGCTCGATGCCACGGCCTATTTCTACAACCAGAACCGCAAATGGAACGGCGGCAAACTGGAGGCCGTCGTTACCGGCAAGAAGCTGGACGCCAGACAGAAACGCGCCATCGTCGATGATGTCGAGCGTGGCTTTTCCGACCGTCTGCGCGCCGAATACTGGCAGACCTGCACCTGCATCGGCAACTGGCACTACGACCGCGGGCTTTATGAGCGCAATGGCTATAAAACCGCCAAGGACGTCATCCAGCGCCTCGGCGATATCGTCGCCAAGAACGGCAATATGCTGCTGTCGATCCCGCAGCGCGGCAATGGGGCCATTGACGAAAAGGAAGTCAAAATCCTTCAGGACATGGCGGCGTGGATGACGGTGAATGGTGAGGCCATCTTTGGCACCCGCGTCTGGACGATCTACGGTGAAGGCCCGGCCCGCTTTGCCGAGGGGATGCAGAACGAGCACGCGCAGAAGGGCTTTACCCACGAAGACATCCGCTACACCACCAAGGGGGAAGTGCTCTATGCGCTGGGGCAGGACTGGCCCAACAACGGATATATGAGCCTGACGGCCATGGCGCAGGGGTCAGCCCAGCGCAAGGGCACGGTCGAGCGCGTCGAACTGCTGGGCCACGGTCAGCCGCTGGCGTTCGGCCTGTCGATCAACGGGCTGAATGTGAAGTTGCCCGAAGCGCGCCCGACCTTTACCCCGGTGCTGAAGATCATGGGATCGGGGATCGTATAAAGCCCATTGAGCCGACAAGGGCTCCGGGCCTTCGCTTGCCTATACTGGCCACTTTTGCTAGGGTGAGCGTGTCGGCAACCGACCGTAAGCGTGTAACGTTAAGCAACGCACCTCAACCCTGTCAGTGGACGGGGCCTGATCATAGGTGCCCTGTGCTGACGTTTTTTTCCCGAAAGAGACACTATGCTGTTTCCACGCTTACCGGCGCGCTATGGCGCGTTCGCCCTGCCCTTTATCCTGTCGATCATCATGACCTTTGTGGTGTCGCTGATCTCGACTCTGAAGGCCGTGGGGCTATCTGCGGGCTTTATCGGCCACTGGCTGCCCGCCTGGGGCCTTTCGTGGCTGATCGCCTTCCCCACACTTCTGCTGGTGCTGCCTCTGGTCAGGCGCATTGTCAGGCTGGTGGTCGCCGACGAATAGCAAGGCTGTCTCGTATCCAAGCGGGTTGCGAAAAGGGAAATCTTTCGCAACCCGATCATAAAACGCGAGCGGTAAATGGTTATTTCTTGACCGGCGACAAAGTGCCCTTGGCAAAACCCGCCGTGGCTGCCGGCTCGATCTTAACCTTTGCCGCCTTCGGCTTGCGGATTTCCTTGTTGGATTTTTTCTGTCCTTTAGCCATGGTCGGTGTCCTTATGATTATGGTTATTGAGGATATTGAAAGACGAGCTGGCTGGTCTGCATATCATAGATACGCGCCTGTGTCGCCCCGTGCCAGCGGCTGTGGGCCGGCAGGTGAGCCTTGGCATGGTCGATGGCCAGATTGAGGTCCGATCCCCACGGCACCGAGGTCACTTCGGCGTCTTCGGCATTGAGGAAAAAGATTCGATACATCAGGGCTCTCCCGTAAGCGCGTCCCACAAGGGCCAAACCTTGTGGTCGGATGCGCGTCAAAGGTGGAGGCGACGTTTCAACAGGGTCGAAACGGCACCGGGCGATCCCCCGCCGGAAAAGACCGTGACCTATCGCCGCCAAATAGAGCCGCAATGAGGCGAAATGCGGCTTTTCCACGACAGAGTGCCGCTATGTTACGCAGAGCGACAGACCCCGTGCACAATCGTGACCGCCTCAGGGCAATTCGTCATTGACCCGGCGGGACCAAATCCCTATGTGTGCGGCCGTTTACCCGCAGCCTTGCCCGCCTCTGGCCTTCCTACAGGAGTATTTGACCATGACTGATCTTCTTCCCGGTGTAACGGGGGTTCTGGTTCTGGCCGATGGCACCGTGTTTCAAGGCCTGGGCTGCGGCGCGACCGGCGATGCGCTGGGCGAAGTCTGCTTCAATACGGCCATGACCGGCTATCAGGAAATCCTCACCGATCCGTCCTATATGGATCAGATCGTCGCCTTCACCTTCCCGCACGTCGGCAATGTCGGCGTCAATCCGGAAGACGTCGAGCAACTGGGAGATGATCCGCGCCGCGCCGCCAGGGGCGCGATCTTCCGCGACCTGCCGACGCCGCCCGCCAACTGGCGCTCGACCCTCAGCTTCGATGCGTGGATGGCCTCGCGCGGTGTGGTGGGCCTTGCCGGGATCGACACGCGTGCGCTGACCAAGCGCATCCGCGAAAAGGGCATGCCGCACGGCGTGATCGCCCACAACCCCGAAGGTCAGTTCGATATCCCCGCCCTGACTCAAAAGGCCGCCGAGTGGGCGGGCCTTGTCGGGTTGGATCTGGCCAAGGACGCCACCTCGACGCAGGCGGCGCAATGGACCTCCGACCTGTGGAAGTGGTCCGAAGGCCATAAGGATGGTCAGAAGGCGGACTTCAACGTCGTCGTCATCGACTACGGTGTGAAGCAGAACATCCTGCGCGCCCTGATCAGCGTCGGCGCGGCGGTCAAGATCGTCCCGGCCCAGACGCCGGCCGAAGAGATTCTGGCGATGAAGCCCGATGGCGTGCTGCTGTCCAACGGTCCGGGCGACCCGGCCGCCACCGGGGCCTATGCCGTGCCGCAGATTCAAAAGCTGGTTGCCGCCGGTTTGCCGGTGTTCGGCATCTGCCTCGGCCATCAGATGCTGGCTCTGGCGCTGGGGGCGAAGACTCTCAAGATGGAACAGGGCCACCACGGTGCCAACCACCCGGTGAAGGACCTGACCACCAACAAGGTCGAGATCGTCTCGATGAACCACGGCTTTGCGGTGGACCGCGACAGCCTGCCCGCCGGTGTGGTCGAAACCCACGTCTCGCTGTTTGACGGCACCAATTGCGGTATCGCTCTGGCCGGCAAGCCGGTGTTCAGCGTCCAGCATCACCCCGAAGCCTCGCCCGGCCCGGTCGATTCGCTCTACCTGTTTGAACGTTTTGCGCACTATATGCGCGACGCTAAGGTGGCGGCGTAAAGCCGCCTCCAGGCCTCAATGGATGGGTTCAGGATACTGACGGACAAGCATGTCGGCGGAGCTATAATTCACGCTCTGGCCCTCCTCTACACCTTGTTTGCGGCCTATTGGGTTCATCGCAAACCGGATTGGAATGAGGCCGTCGAGGCTCAGATCGTCTGGACATCGGATGGCGGAAGCGGCTTTGCTTTTTTGTGCCGCTTCCATGACCCAAGCGGGAAGAGGCATTATTTTCCGTTTGTGTTTAGGTCGCCGCAAACGGGGTTTGCGGTCGGCCAATCTGTGCGGATCATTTACTGCAAATACACCCCACTGCTTTGCTATCTCGAAACGGAACGCGCTGCCTACACGCGATTAGTGACCCTTAGCGCCTTGGTTTTTAGCCTTGCTGATGCTTTTGTCGCTCATCAAACGCTTCTGACCTTTGACAAGACGCCACCGCTGCGGGTCACAAAGGGCGCTGCCCCGCAAATTCGGTTATGATTTTGCCGAACCTTCTGTAAAATCCTAGAGCGCAATCCGATAAAGTGGAAAACACTTTTCGGAAAAATTGCGCGACCAAACAAAACTTAGAGCCATTCGGCGGCTCAACTGAGCCGACGAATGCTCCAAGGATACCCCTGTTTGCACCGTTGAGGGCACATGCCGTTTTTTCGTTACAAAGATAAGACCATACTGTTCATTCATGTCCCTAAAACGGGTGGCTCGACGATAGAAGAATGGATTGAAACCTTCGCGGACATAAACCTTTTACAGAACAATACTGTAATCGGAGAAAACCCTTATGGAATGCCCGAAATTCTTCCCTGCACACCGCAGCATCTGATGCAGTCCGAAATTGATAAGTATTTCACGGATCGTTTCGACTATACATTCACAGTGGTTCGCAATCCTTATAAACGCGTGGAAAGCGAATTTAAATTCAAACAGATCATCCATAAGGTTCTGGGCACTGTGCCTGACCAGAGCTTTGACGAATGGGTCAGGACAATCGGTGATCAGTTTGCCCATGATCCCTGGGCGCGCGATAATCATCTGCGACCGCAACACGAATTTTTTGACGCTCGAGCAAGACTGTTCCGCTTTGAAGAGGGACTGTTGAACATTTGTCGCGCCGTGAGCGAGGATATAGAGGCGCCTGCCCCGGATGACCGTCTGAGCCACGTCCTTGACGGATCGGCGCATAATCACGAGATTGTCTGGAGCGACGAAGGGCGAGCCCACGTCAAAGCCTTCTACAGAGAAGACTTTTCGAAATTCGGTTATGATCCCGATGTTTATCCTCTGTGATCACCGTAACCGATCGAACATTCCCCTCTTTTTGCCCGAATAACGACAGCATGTGCGGCATCGCACGGCATAATTTTTCTTGAATCGCGATGTTTTTGCGGAAAACCGCTCACACTTTTCGACACATCGCTCTAAGGGGTTGCATCCCCGTCCTTAAGGCACTAAAGCACCCGCTTAGCCTGAAAACATAACAGAGCCCACAAGGGTTCATCTTCCACCGGACAAATGCCGCACAAGCATTTGCCCGAAACTTTGCGCGCGACCAGACCTGAAGCCAGACCTGAAGAAAGACAGACATGCCCAAACGTACAGATATCAAGTCCATCCTGATCATCGGCGCGGGGCCCATCGTCATCGGTCAGGCCTGTGAGTTCGACTATTCCGGCGTGCAGGCCTGTAAGGCTCTGCGTCAGGAAGGCTACCGCATCATTCTGGTCAATTCCAACCCGGCCACCATCATGACCGATCCGGACGTGGCCGACGCGACCTATATCGAGCCGATCACCCCGGAATTCGTCGAAAAGATCATCGCCAAGGAACGCCCGGATGCCCTTCTGCCCACCATGGGCGGTCAGACGGCGCTCAACACCGCGCTGGCGCTGGAAAACAACGGCGTGCTGGCCAAGTACAATGTCGAAATGATCGGTGCCAAGGCCGAGGTCATCGACAAGGCCGAAGACCGTCAGAAGTTCCGCGACGCCATGGACAAGCTGGGCCTTGAATCGGCCAAGTCCGCCGTCGCCCACAGCTGGGAAGAGGCGGTTGAGGCGCTGAAGACCATCGGCGGCCTGCCCGCCGTCATCCGTCCGTCCTTTACGCTGGCCGGGACCGGCGGCGGCATCGCCTACAATCAGGAAGAGTTCCGCGACATCGTCACGCGCGGCCTCGACCTCAGCCCCACCACCGAAGTGCTGATCGAAGAGTCGATCGTCGGCTGGAAGGAATACGAGATGGAGGTCGTCCGCGACAAGGCGGACAACTGCATCATCGTCTGCTCCATCGAAAACGTCGATCCGATGGGCGTGCATACCGGCGATTCGATCACGGTCGCCCCGGCGCTCACCCTGACCGATAAGGAATATCAGATCATGCGTTCGGCCTCTCTGGCCGTACTGCGTGAAATCGGCGTCGAAACCGGCGGCTCGAACGTGCAGTTCGCGCTGAACCCCGCCGATGGCCGCATGATCGTCATCGAAATGAACCCGCGCGTGTCGCGCTCTTCGGCTCTGGCGTCGAAGGCCACCGGCTTCCCCATCGCCAAGATCGCCGCCAAACTGGCCGTCGGTTACACGCTGGACGAACTGACCAACGACATCACCAAGGTGACGCCCGCCTCGTTCGAGCCGTCGATTGACTATGTGGTCACCAAGATCCCGCGCTTCGCCTTTGAGAAGTATCCAGGCTCCGAGCCGCTGCTCGGCACCTCGATGAAGTCGGTCGGCGAAGTCATGGCCATCGGTCGCACCTTTGCCGAGTCGGTGCAAAAGGCCCTGCGCGGTCTGGAAACCGGCCTGTCGGGCTTTGATGAGGTCGAAATCCCCGGTGTGGCCGGTGCGACCGGCGTCCACGCCATCAAGGAAGCCGTGGTGCGCGAACTGGGCCGTCCGACGCCGGACCGTCTGCGCGTCATCGCTCAGGCCTTCCGCCACGGCCTCAGCGTCGAAGAGATCAACACGGCATGCCATTATGAGCCGTGGTTCCTGCGTCAGATCGAAACCATCGTCGCCGAAGAAGCCAAGATCGGCGCTCTGGGCCTGCCCAAAACCGCGCACGAACTGCGCAAGCTGAAGGCCATGGGCTTCTCCGATGTGCGTCTGGCCAAGCTGACCGGCACGAAGGAAAAGGACGTGCGCGCCGCCCGTCACGGCCTCAATGTGCGCCCGGTGTTCAAGCGGATCGACACCTGCGCCGCCGAATTTGCCTCTTCGACCGCCTACATGTATTCGACCTACGAATCCGGCGCTCTGGGTCAGGTGCCGGAATGCGAAGCCGCGCCGTCGGATCGCAAAAAGGCCATCATCCTCGGCGGCGGGCCGAACCGCATCGGGCAAGGCATTGAGTTCGACTATTGCTGCTGCCACGCGGCCTTTGCCTATAAGGACATGGGCCTTGAGGCCATCATGGTCAACTGCAACCCGGAGACGGTCTCCACCGACTACGACACCTCCGACCGCCTGTATTTCGAGCCGCTGACCGCCGAAGACGTGCTGGAACTGATCAGTGTCGAGCAATCGAACGGCACGCTGGCCGGTGTGGTGGTGCAATTCGGTGGTCAGACGCCGCTGAAACTGGCTCAGGCTTTGGAAGACGAAGGTATCCCCATCCTCGGCACCTCACCCGACGCCATTGATCTGGCCGAAGACCGCGAGCGCTTCCAGCAACTGCTGAAAGAGATCAACCTGACCCAGCCGGTCAATGCCATCGCCCGCACGCCGGAAGAGGCCTTCAAGGCGGCGCATGAGGTCGGCTATCCCATCGTCATTCGCCCGTCCTACGTGCTGGGGGGCCGCGCCATGGAAATCATCCGCGACGACGAGCAACTGACCCGCTATGTGCGCGAAGCCGTGCAGGTGTCGGGCGACTCGCCGGTGCTGATCGACCAGTACCTAAGCGCGGCCATCGAAGTCGATGCCGATGCACTAGCCGATGAAACCGGCGTGTTTGTCGCCGGCATTATGGAGCACATCGAAGAGGCCGGCGTGCATTCCGGTGACTCGGCCTGCGCGCTGCCGCCCTTCTCGCTGAAGCCGGAAACGGTGAAGGAGCTTGAGCGTCAGACGATCGAACTGGCGAAGGCCCTGAAGGTCAAGGGGCTGATGAACGTGCAGTTCGCCATCCTGAACCCCTATACCGACCCGAAGATCTACGTGCTGGAGGTCAATCCGCGTGCCTCGCGCACCGTGCCGTTCGTCGCCAAGACGCTGGGCAAGCCGCTGGCCGGGATCGCCGCCAAGGTCATGGCCGGTCAGTCCCTGTCGTCCTTCGGCCTGACGCCGCGCGATTACCGCCACGTGGCGGTCAAGGAAGCCGTCTTCCCCTTCGCGCGCTTTGCCAATGTCGATACGGTGCTTGGGCCTGAGATGCGTTCGACCGGTGAGGTGATGGGCCTTGACTGGGTGCGCGACGGCGAAGAGATGATCGACGCCTTTGCCCGCGCCTTTGCCAAGTCGCAACTGGGCGGCGGCACCAAATTGCCGACGTCGGGCAAGGTGTTTGTCTCGGTGAAGGATCAGGACAAGCCGGTGATCGTTGAGGCCATCCGCACCCTGCTCAGCCTCGGCTTCGAGGTGTGCGGCACGGCGGGCACGGCCGACTATCTGGCGGCGCAGGGCGTGAAGATCGACACCATCAAGAAGGTGCTTGAGGGCCGTCCGAACGTGCTGGACGCCATCAAGAACGGTGAGATCGCGCTGGTCTTCAACACCACCGAAGGCAAGCAGGCCCTGCTCGACTCCTTCTCGATCCGCCGCACGACTCTGATGATGAAGATCCCTTACTACACCACGGCCAATGGCGCTGTGGCGGCCGTGCGGGCCATCGCCTCAGGTCTCAAGGGCGAGCTGGACGTCCGGTCCATTCAGGAATACGCGTAAGAAAAGCCCCGGTGAAAACCGGGGCTTTTTTTTGGTGCGGAACCTTCATACCTCCCCAGCGTGTTGTGATGGGGTTCTCTGAGCGGAAATTGAGTGCGCTTTTCAAGGCACCCCACCACCGCATCTCACTTGCGGTGCAAGTTCGTGCGGTCCCCCTCCCCGCACTTACGTGCAGGGAGGTATAGGATTTCAGCCCGCCTCGTCGATCAGGCGGCGCATGGCGTCGAGATAATCGACAAAGGCCGCGCGGCCCGCTTCGGTGAGCGTGATGGTCGTCACCGGCTTCTTGCCGACAAAGGCCTTGTCCACCGTGACGTAGTTCGCCTCTTCCAGCTTGCGCACCTGCACCGACAGATTGCCGTCCGTGGATTGCGTCTTGGCTTTCAGCGTCGTGAAGTCCGCCGACCCGGCCGTAGACAGAAAGGCCATGATGCCCAGCCTCAGACGGCCATGAATAACGTCGTCGATACGCTCGATATTGAACTCATCCGGCATGTCTCAGCCCTCCGATGAGCGCATCAGGACAAGGCCCGGAATGGTGGCAATGAGGGTCAGGGTGATGGCATAGCCCAGCATCTGGAGCGGCTGACCGCCGACAAAGGCCAGGAACGGCGCGCTGGCAAAGCTCAGCAGACCCACGCCCGCCATCCACTTACGGCCCGACAGGACGGACACGACCCACCAGCCGACGCCATAAAGGATAACGATAGCCGGTGCGATCAATGGCTGCATCTGTTCCATGGCCTTCATGCCGACTGCCGCCGCCGTCAAGGTAACGAACAGGGCGAAGATGGCAAAACCGACGCCCGACCATACCGAACCGATAGCGCGGTTCATGGCATTGCCGACCCCATAACGGCGCTTAGAGGCGGCGATGGAGGCGATACACAGGACGGCATAGATGGCCGCCGCCACGCCCCAGTTCAGGGCCAGAAACCACGGATTGGGAACCGTGAGAACACCGTCCATGACCAGATACTGCACCACGGCCGCCGCCGAGAAACAGATGCCGGCCCAGAAGAGCGCGCCGCCGTTCATGACCGGGGCGCGCCCGCCATCCAGAGCCAGAGACTTGAGATAGTCGATGTCGCTTTTGAGTGCGTTAGAGTCCATAGGTTTTGCCCCTCCATAAGGCAGCGTTTGATGTCGTCATGGCCCTCTGTCTGAGCGGCCTGAGCTTGTTATGAATGAAGTACTTTATTTTGTAAAGCGCTTTATGTGCGACCGTCATTACATTTTTGTAAGATTGCCGTCCGGGCTTGCCAAAGGGGCCAAAGCCGGGGTTAGTTTCAGGCAAAACCAACCGCGGGAAACCCTCCACATGTCAAACACGTCCTTGTCGCGTCAGGCCTTGCGCATGGCCGCCTCGCTGCTCATCTTGGGGGCCATGCCCCTCACCTCGCAGGCCCAGATGACCAATATCACCACCGTCGCCAAATCCACTCCGGCCAATCCCGCCACCCTGACGCCGGATGCCGCCGATCCGCGTCAGTATCTGGAAGAGGTCGAGGGCGAGAAGTCGCTTGCCTGGGTCAAGGCGCAGAACGAACGCAGCCTGAAAGCCCTGATGGCCGATCCGCGCTTTGCCCAGTACGAAGCCGATGTCCTGAAAATCGTCGAAGCCACCGACCGCATCCCGTCGCCCGGCTTTGCCAATGGCGGCTTCATTGACAATTTCTGGCAGGATAAGGACCATGTGCGCGGCATCTGGCGCCGCACGGACAAGGCCTCGTATCTGGCCGGGGCGCCCAAGTGGGATATCCTGCTGGACTTCGACGCTCTGGCCAAGGCCGAAGGGCAGAACTGGGTCTATAAGGGCGCGTCGTGCCTGCCGCCGCAAAACACCCGCTGCCTGATCAACCTGTCGAACGGCGGCAAGGACGCCGTGACGGTGCGCGAATACGACCTGACGACCAGAAGCTTTGTCGAAGGCGGCTTTAGCCTGCCCGAAGGCAAGCAGATCGTCACGTGGAAGGACAAGGACACGCTCTATGTCGCGCGCGAATGGACGCCGGGCGAAGTGACGCCGTCGGGCTATGCCTTCGTCACCAAGGTGCTCAAGCGCGGTCAGAGCCTTGATCAGGCGGTGGAAATCCATCGCGGGGCCAAGACCGACATGATGGCCTATCGCACCGTGCTGCGCGACATCGACGGCAATTACGTCATGGACTATGCCGAGCGCCGCCCCAGCTTCTTTGAGACCGATACGACGTGGTTCACCGACGCCGGCGAAGTAAAGCTGCCCCTGCCGCTGACCTCGGAAATGAACGCCTACTATAAGGGTCAGGCCGTCTTTTCGCTGAAGGACGACTGGACCAGCGCCAAGGGCACGAAATACCCATCCGGCGCGGTAATCGCCTTTGACCTGAAGGCCGCGCTGAAAGACCCGAAAAACGTCGAGCCCTCGGTGATCTTTGCGCCGAACGATCATCAGAGCGTCGCCGGCATCGGTCAGACGAAGAACCATCTGGTGCTGTCGATCCTGTCCAACGTCACCGGTCAGGTGCAGTCGGTCAGCCTCGTCAATGGCCAGTGGGTGCTGAAACCCCTGCCCCTGCCGGAAAATTCGTCGCTCAGCCTCGGTTCGACCGATGACGAGTCGGATCAGTTGTTCGCCTGGTCCACGGGCTATCTGCAACCCTCGACCCTGTACATCGCCGATGCCGACAAGACGACGGTGACCAAGCTGAAGGCCAGCCCGGAACGCTTCAATGCCGAGGGGCTTAAGGTCGAACAGCACTGGGCCACCTCAAAGGATGGCACAAAGGTGCCCTATTTTGTGGTGATGAAAAAGGACACCAAGCTGGACGGCAATACGCCGACCCTGCTCTATGCCTATGGGGGCTTTGAAATCTCGCTGACCCCGTCCTATTCGGGGGCCATCGGCAAGCTGTGGCTGGAAAAGGGCGGCGCCTATGTGCTGGCCAATATCCGCGGCGGCGGGGAGTTCGGGCCCAAGTGGCACGAGGCGGGCCTCAAGACCAAGCGTCAGGTCATCTATGACGATTTTCAGGCCGTGGCCGAAGACCTGATCAAGAGCAAAATCACCTCGCCGCGTCGTCTGGGCATTATGGGTGGCTCGAACGGCGGGCTTCTGATGGGCGTGCAACTGACGCAGCGCCCGGACCTGTGGAATGCCGTCGTGGTGCAGGTGCCGCTGCTCGACATGCTGCGCTATCACACGCTGCTGGCCGGGGCCTCGTGGCAGGGCGAATATGGCCGGCCGGACGTCCCGGAAGAAGCCGCCTTCCTCAAGACCATCTCGCCCTATCACAACCTGAAGGCCGGGGTGAAGTATCCGGAGCCCTTCTTCGTCACCTCGACCAAGGATGACCGCGTGCATCCGGGCCATGCCCGCAAGATGGCGGCGCTGATGGGGGATATGGGCCTGCCCTTCCTCTATTACGAAAACACCGACGGCGGCCACTCCGCAGCGGCCAACCTCAAGGAAACGGCCAAGCGGAACGCGCTGGAATATACCTATCTGGCGCAGAAGCTGATGGACTAAACCATTATGATTTCTGGTAGAAACATAATGATCTAGGCAGTGGTGACGAATTAGAGCGGGATGATTTTAGATGGAAGCATCATCCCACTCTAAATTTCTGTTCTGTCGCGCAATTTTTCCGAAAAGTGGTTTCCACTTTATCGGATTGCGCTCTAGCGTTTGCGGCCTCCCTCCTCCCCATTTTATGGGGAGGTGCCGAGTTTACGAGGCGGAGGGGTATCTCTACGCTGGGTTATACCCCTCCGTCAGCGTCGCTTCGCTCGCTGCCACCTCCCCACGGGGTGGGGAGGAGAAAATAGCCGCATTAAATCTTAAACTGTCACCACAGCCTAAACTCAAACCCCCTCTTCCCGTCGGAAGAGGGGGTTTTTCTTCCCTCTCGTTAATCTTCGATAAGGGGCGATCTGATCGTTTCCTTACGCGCGGGCTGATACCTCCGAAGGACCACTCACGGAGGATCACCCCATGCGCAAGATCGCCACCGCCGTCGCCCTGATGGCACTCACCGCCGCCTCGCTGTCGGCCTGCTCCAAGCCCGAAGCCCAGCAGGCCGTCGAGGAGGTGCAGGAAACCACCTCCGAAATGGCCACCGATGCCAGGGACGCCATGTCGTCGGCCGCCGCTGATTTCGCCGTCTCCGATCCGATCAGCTATAGCTGCGCGCTGGGCACCAAACTGTCGGTCGTTTTTTCCGATGACAAGGCCGATGTGACGGTGCTGTCCGACAACAACCGCAAGCTCACCCTGCTGAAAACCCCCTCCGGCGACGGCACCCTCTATCAGACGGAGGGCTACAGCCTGCACACCAAAGGCAATGACGCCACGTGGGGTTCGGCGGACGAAGCCTGCACCAAGGGGTAAATCCCTTTGACGGGGCGGCATTCTGGAAATAGTTTCCATTTATGGCCCGCTCTCCTGAACCCACCCCGTCCCGTCCGCGCGGTCGCCCGCGCGAAGACCGGCTCAAGCCTGACGCCCCGGCAACCAATCAGTCGCTGGAAAAGGCCTTGGGCCTGCTGAAAGTCCTGTCTGCCCACGACGGGATGAGCCTGACCGAACTGTCGCGTGAGGCGGGACTGGCCGCCTCGACGGCGCACCGGCTTCTGGCCACCTTGTCGGCGCATGATCTGGTCAGCTGGGATGAGCCGTCGCAGAAATGGGCCATCGGCATTGAGGCCCTACGCATCGGCATGGCCTTTCAGCGCCGTAACCGCATCCTGACCGCCGGGCGGCCGGAAATGCTGCGCCTGATGGAGGCGACAGGCGAGACGGTCAATCTGGCCATGCTCGACGGTTTCGCAGTGGTGTTCGTGGCGCAGGTCGAGTGCGAAGCCCCCATCCGCGCCTTTTTCCGTATCGGCGACCGCCGCTCGGCCCATGCGTCGGGCATCGGCAAGGCCCTGCTGGCGCAGCTTGCCGACCCCGCTCTGGAGGCCCTGCTGAAACGCCGTGAGTTGCCGCAATACACGGCCAAGACCCTGATCACACCAGAAGCCCTCCGCAGCGATCTGAGTGCCATCCGAACGCGGGGCTGGTCGCTGGACGACGAAGAAGCG
>NZ_JAIXSV010000347.1 GCF_027484505.1 Asticcacaulis sp. | reverse complement strand
CGAACGTTCGACAATGATGCAGCCCAGCCTCAGCTCACCAGCGGTGCCACCCGCGCCAGCACCTCGTCTACGACACTCTGCGGCGCCCTGCCGATCAGTTCCAAATCACGTGCCGCATGGTCCATGCTCTTGATGTGGTCGGCCAGTACTGCGCCCTTGACGGCTGCACCGGCGGGCAACATGACCTCGAACGGAAATCCCTTCACCTTGGTGGTGATCGGACAAACGATGATGACACGGCTTTTGGAATTATAGACCCGCGGGGAGATTACCAGAGCAGGACGACGACCAGCCTGTTCGCTTCCCGCTTGAGGGTCGAAGTCGATCCAAATCAGATCGCCCCGATCAACGGTGGTCTTCACATGGGGTCCCATTCAACCACCTCCGCGCCCACTGGCCGCACGTCAAAGGTTTCATCCGGCAAATTCTCCGGCGTCATCAAGGCCACCAGTTCTTCCAGCGTATAGCGCGGCCGCGCGGCCGTGATCACGAGCCCAGCCCCTGACACCTCCATGTTGACGTCGCTTCCCGCCGACAGGTTCAACTGCTCAGCGACTGCTTTCGGAATCCGGATCGCGAGGCTGTTGCCCCACTGGGCAAGGGACGCATGCATCATTTCCTCCAAGGCCGTATCTACATTGACGATACAACCGTATAGGCGCCGGTGTCTACAGTGTAGATACATCGTGTCCGACCTTTCTCACGGTGCTGCGGGGATCGATGGCATGCGCGATGTGTTTCGAATAGACGGCAACCACCCGCCAATAGGCACCCATCATCGCCTTCCCGCCGCGCCAGCATTTTTCACCTTCGGCGGCGGCTTGGTCGGCGAGTTGGCGCAAGAGGGTTCCCAGCTGACGGCGGATGTCTGGCGGGATCTCTTCGATCATTCCCGGCGTTGCAGGCAGCCGCAGGACGGGGTTTCGCACGTCCCGGCGGGAACTGCGCATTATGGTGCGAGCGGCTTGCCCGGTTTCGTCTTTACTCACCGGATAGTCCTCCCTCGGCGGTCGCCAGAACCTGAGCCGTATCCAACCAGGTGTCTCCAACCTCAACCGGATAGATGGAGACCAGCGCCTCTTCGCTGGCTCCATCGGAGAAATTCACACGCACCGTTTTCTCCTCGGTGCCCTGCACGTCAAAGTCGACGATAATGACCTGGATGTCCGCAGGGCGATCCGAGCAGATATGCTGGATCAGCCCACCGTCCATCGTGATGACGATCCGGTTCATAACAATGTTCCTGTCTACGTTATGTCGAACGTTCGACAATCAAAACGGTGGCAACCCACCCTCTACAGGGGCGAAATCGGAGACGGTGCCGTTCCATATGCGGCCATCCTGGAGATGAACGCGGACCCAGCCGGTGCGCGAAATGGTGCGACCCTGGATGGTGACGACTGGTGCGAAGCCTGTGATCACGCCCGGGTGAACGCCGAAGCTGTAAACCTCCACCGCGTCCCCAATACGGAGAAGTGGCAGCGGCGATGGCGCATCTTGCCTCATTGCCCGGCCCCCGTCATAGCAAGCCGGACGATTTGAAGCTGGTATAGGCCCCACCCGCCCCAACGATGATGTGGTCATGGAGAACAATCCCCAATGCCTTCAGAGCGGCATCTACAGAGCGCGTCATGTCGATATCGGCCCGGCTTGGGTCTGGCGCCCCACTTGGATGATTATGAACCAGGATCACGGCCGCGCATTCTACGAGCAGCGATAACCGAGCAAGCTCGCGAGGGTAGCAGGGAGTGTGGTCGACCGTACCACGCTGAACTTCCTTGTCGAGCATAAGCCCGTTCTTGCGGTCGAGGAATAGGACGCGAAAACTTTCGACCGTTTGGCCGGCATAAGCCAGGGCGACATAGTCCAGCAGCTTCTGCCAGGATGACAGCACCGGTTTGCCAACCAGTTCGCGGACCCTCACCCGCCGACAAACTGTCTGGAGCAGGCGGACCCGTGCAACATCTGCCGCTGTGAAGCCGGCGAGAACGAGCTGGAGATCCGTCGCTGAAAACATTCCCCAGAGGTCACCCAGCGTCTGGCAGGGGCCGGCGTCGATCCCAAGGGCGAATGCCATCTCCATGAGGAGTTGATCGTCGGTCATGCGATCCGGGGCCGCGTTCTTGGCCAAGTCGATCATTGTGATGGGAAGCTGACAGTCCATCTCTCTCACTCCAGGAAGGGGTCACCTCCTCCCTGACTGCCCTCCAACTCTACCCGAAGAGGCTGAGCTGCCGACTGGCCCCTGGCACCGGTGCCCCCGGCGGCGTAGATGTCCGCGGCTGCCGACGGTGGGCGTCCTTCGGGGGGATTGCCGCATGCAGCCGCAGCAGCTCTTGATAGGTGAGCACTGCACCATCGACCTTGTGGTTCGCACCGGATCGATAGACGGCCTTCCCGCTATGGCGCAGGGCCACCACCGCCTGATGGAGATCGATCGCCTCCGGCCGGGCGTCTACCTCCTTGCGGTGACGGACGCGTGCTGGCCCATATCCCAAGGGCAGAGGGACTTCCTTCATTCCTCTGGTGCCTTGACAGGGGTAGAGGCGACCGTGGGCGCCATGGCAATGGCTTGCGTCCGGTTCTTCACGCCCAGAGCCTTAAAGATGGCGGTGATCTGGATCTTAACGGTGCCCTCTGTGATGTCCATGGCGTCTCCGATCGCCCTGTTGGGCAGCCCCTGGGCCATCAGGCCCAAGATCTGGCGTTGACGTGGCGAGAGTTGCTTGCAGCCCTGCGGCCGCAATGCGCTCGCCGGCACCGGCCCCAGTGAGGTGTTCAGCATCTGGTCTTGGGCCAGCGGCTGGCCACAGGTCGGACAGTGACGCGTTTCAGTAGGCATTGCCATGGAACCTCCAGGATGGGGCGAGTGGCGCCCGGACAGGATATGCGAAGATCGCTGCATTGGTCTTTTCGGTATATACCGTAAAAGCATTCCGTGACAATTCGGTATATACCGTATTTGCAACCACAGGCTCGGCCTGGCCCCTGTAAGCCCTTGTCACACATGGGAGTTGCACCGTCGGATGTGGTCCGGCTATCAAGGCCCATGGCCAAGCCACGCAAACAGACGGAGAGGCTCTTGCTCCCCCTGCCGCCCGGCACCAAGGAGCGGCTGGACAAGGTTGCCGGCCCCGGTAGGAAAACTGTTTTCATCCGGGATCTGGTGCTTCGAGAGCTGGATGAGCTGGAGCGGGCTGAGAAACTGGGCGGGATCGACATCGACGCCGGCTCTGGCCCCTAAGAATATCTGACCACCGATCCGCCCGGCCCGCCTGCCCTACGCGCCAGCCCGAGACCCGGCTTTGCCGGGGCTTGGCAGTCCTTGGGGTCTAGGGTGTCCCGAAGGGGCGCGCTGGACCCTTAGGACTGGTACCGCAGGTCGCGGCGCCAGCGCCGCGATCACCGCCCATTTGGGCGGTGACGCCCCCTGCCCTCTTCCTTCATACTTGCTTTCCCGCCTTCCAACACCGACCGGCCATGTCAGAACCCGATAATCAAGCCGCCCCAACGGGCGAAGTTCCTGAGATGCGGGTTCCGAAACCGCCCCTCCTCCCGGAGGTGGCGGAATATGTGGAGAAGACCATCCTGGACGGGCTCAAGCGCGAGCTGGACCAGGAAGAGAACGTGGTCCGCTCGCTGCCGTTCTTCGCTACTTCCATGGCGGCGCTATTGGCCTTGCTCGGGCTGACCCGTGAACCCATATCAAAAGCTGAACCTGGGTTGCTGCTTTGGGTGATCCTGGGTCTGGTGGGCTTGATTGGAGTCGCCCTGGTCGCGATCATCATCCTGATGTTCTTGGCCACGAAGCGACAGTCCCAGGACCTGCTCATGCCGGAGAAGGACCTGATCGCTCATGCCAGACGCTTGGAGGAGACCTATAACGACATTGCTGAGGACAAAAGGCGGGCTGAAGCTGTTCGCGCCAGCGTGCGCCGTGACATCACGGAACAACTGGCGGCGTATGCGCAGGAGCTACGCGGGATCAATGTCTATCGGCTGGCACTCCGCGCCCGGATGTTCAGCCTACTGACGGCAGCGGTGGTCTGTGCGACCCTGTTGATCAGTGCTATTATCTTCTTGGAGCGTGAGGAAAGGACCCGAGATGAGCAGCGCAAAGGAGTTTCGTCTGAAGTTGTCGGAACGTCAGAGGCAACGGCTGGCGAGCTTGAGCGGCAAGTTCCAGATCCAGACGGACGTTCGCCGGGGACCTGTGTTCCAGCGGAAGGAACCAGTTCCTCCGGCACCGTTGACACTGGAAACCAGCCCCTGGGGTGCAAGGATATACCAGGGCAAACGCTGACACCCGCGCCTGAAGGTGCCACATTGCCCACCCAAGGTCATTCCGATCCCGAAGGGCGACCATGAGCCAGTCACCGCCTCCCCCTCCCCCTCCCCGCCCGGAGCCAGTGCCACCGCCGCCGACGAATGTCTGGAAAAGCAACCCGCCACTGCCGACAAAGGCAGGCAGCTGATAGCAGCAGATGTGCTGCGGCGGGGTCGGGTTTGGGGAGGGGCGGCCCACGACCCTCCCATCGGTCGCTCGCGACCGTCGACCAACCACCGACGACGGTCGCAGGAACAAGGGGACTTCACGCCCCCCCCTCCGTGCGCAGGTCCCAGACGCTGATGCCACGGCGACGGCACCCATCGAACAGGTTGCCGATCACACCTCCACCATTAAAGAGCACAACGCCCTGGGGCATTTCGGCCAGGAGCAGATCATTGCGCTTGAAGGGTGCCGCACCCTTGTGACGGTTCCAGTCCGGCTTGAAGGGAATGCGGGTCACGCCGCGGTTGGCCGCCCACCGATCCGCGATCAGTTCGGCGCCCTTCGCCCCGCCATGGAGCAGGACCATGTCGGGATAGCGTTTGCGGATCAGATCCAGTCGGTTGAACAAGGCATCGACATCCTGGTACTCCGGCCCACCGATCACGGCGATCTTGGTGCCAGTGGGAACCATGGTTTGTGTCTGGGCCGTGCGCCTCGCGGCGATGAACTCCTTGCTGTCCAGATAAGCAGCGGTCATGTGCCTGTTGTTGACCTGGCTCCCGGTGCGGGGCCGCCAGACGCTGCCCGTGTGAACCTCGAACAGCTCGGCCGCCTCGTCACGCATGGCCTCCATCCAGTTGCGGCGCTCGATCATGGTCCGCCCAATGGCGATCAGCTTCTCCAACTCGGTGGCGGCGACCTCCGACCCATCTTGGCGCTCCTGGGCGGCCCGCTGGTCAAGTTCGTTGCGGTCCAACTGGACCTCCAGCCGGGCGGCGTAGCGATGGAAGATGTTCACGATCCCCGACACGAGTTCCTCAATGTCCGGTTCCATCCGCGTGCCCTGGAGTGTGGCCACCACGGCATCCACCATGTCATGGACAGCACCAAGGGAGCGGTCATCCTCGGGCATCGGTCGGGTGTCGATCTCGTCATCGCCGGGGCGCAACCCGAAAAGCTCGGCATCGTCGCAGAAACGGGCGGTGGCGGTGTGGATATCGGGCATTTTGGCGTCTCCATCTACAGCCGCTCTGCGCGGCCTTCGTGGCGACGGGCAACGCCTCCCCTGTCCGGCTGCGCACCGCCTCTGGCGGCCGTAGCTTCAGCGGAGGACCTGGTTGGAGGAGCTATTTTGCTTCGCGATGCAAAGCTGGATTTGTCGAACGTTCGACAAATCCAGCGGCGGAAAATAGCTCCTCCAACCAGGTTGCGCCGAAGGCAGGGAGAGGCGTCCGTTCGCCCTCCAGAAGGCGAGCGGAGCGGCCTCCGGATGAGACCGCTCCCCTGCCCTACCCCACTACGCCGCTGCCTTCTCGTCGATGACCCGCGCCACGGGATGCCGGCGCACGATTGCCAACAGCACCTCCGGCTTGTCGATCGGAATGAAGAAGCGCAACCGGTGCGAGATGATCTCCGACATGCAGCCGGCGGCTTTCAGCCACTCGCGGTCGGTATCCGACCAGCCCGAGATCTCGATGCGGCCTTCGTGCATCACCTTCACGCGTCGCACCAACAGGCCCTGGACCAGTTCGAGTGCAAGGCGACCGGTGCGGATATCGTCCCAATGACTGGAAGGGTCGACAGCCACAACCGGACTGTCGCTGAAGCTGCGCCAACCGGGCGGTACCTGTCGACCAAGCAGACGCTCGCCATCGTCGGTGGTGAGACGGTAGACCGCCGTGGTCCACCCAGGCAGTTCGCGCCAGATCGGCAGGAGCAGGCCAACCACCATGTACCGCGACTGTTCGACATACAGCGGGAGTTCAGCGCATTCGGCAGTCCAGGCGGCCCGGAACTCGGCCACCTCCACCTCGCGCCAGTAGGTCTCGGCAAGCTGGGCGACCGCCATATGCTCGGTCTCTGCCGGCCGGATGAGGCGGAGCCTGGGCGGAAAGCTCCCGTCCTTGGCCATAAGCGTCGGCGCGTCGACCACCAATGCCGCCCGACCGGTGCGGTCATTGATCATGGCGCGACCATCACCCCGCACTAGGCGATGCAGAACCGTCTCAATGCTGACAATCTCAGCGTGGCGGCGCTCCAGGACCTGCACCAGTTCGGTGCGGGCACCGGTGGCGGCATGCACCGCAATGGTCTCCCGGCGCTGGACGGTGAAGCTATCTGCCCGCAGGACTTCGACGCCGGCGTCATAGGTCCCCGCAGCGATTGCGGCCTCTATGCGCGCCTCGATCCCAGCCTGGAAGACCGCGAAGATGTCGTTCTGCATGGCGATGGGCAGGGCCAGCAGCCTGTTCAGAAACGTCGTGATCGGCGGCAGTTCGTCCTTCATGCCCGTCTTTGTCGTCAGTTTCAGCCCGGTCATCGCCTCGAACGCCCCAATGCTGACGCCGGCGACCTGGCCATCGACGAGCTGGCGGTAGAGTTGTCGCAGGGCATCCCGGCCATAGTGTGTTTCCAGGTCATCTTCGGGCCGAAACAGCCCCTGACCACCAGTCTGGCGTTGCCCTTTGGTAAGAGCGCCCAGGGCATTCAGACGCCGAGCGATCGTGCTCAGGAACCTCTTTTGCGCCGCCACATTGGTCGCCAAGGGCCTGACGATGGGTGGCATGGCTTGGTTCGTCCGATGCGTTCGCCCGAGCCCCTGAACCGCGACGTCGGCCCGCCAGCCAGGTTCGAACGGGTAATGCACCCGCTGGTCCTGGTTCGCGCAGGCAAGGTCCGCATGGTATGAGCGGCCAGTGCCACCGGCTTCACTGAACATCAACGCCCGCTTGCGGCGTCCCATGAAGGCGTCGGCCTCCTCCAGATTGGCCATGCCCGACCGGCTTTCGACCCGCAGCTTGTGGCCATCCCGCACGATGCGGCGCTGACGACCGGTGACCTCCGCCACCACATCGGTCCCGAAATACTGGATGATCTGGTCCAGGGCACCAATGACCGGGGGCAGGGCGGCGATCTGCTCCACCAGCTGCTGGCGCTGACGCAGCGCCTCTTGACAATGGACGATCGTGCCGTCCTGGGTAACAGGCACCGAGACCACGGCGCCGGCGGCTGTCTTGACCTCGCGGTGGAGCTGCGTGGGAAAGGCTGCGGTCAGATAAGACAGGACGTACTCGCGGGGCGTCACGTCAACCTGGAGATCATGCCAATCTTCTGGCGAGATCTCCGCGAGCCGTCGTTCCATCAACGCCTCTCCGGTGCTGACCAGTTGGATGACAGGCGCGCGCCCATGGGCGAAGTCGTCCTCCATCGCTTTGATGAGCGTCGGCACGGCCATCCCGCCGATCAGGGCGGCGAAGAACCGCATCTTCGTGCTCTCAAAGGCGCTGCGCGCAGCCGCAAGTGCGGCCCGGTTGCGCGTCGTGCCGTCCCGGTCAACAACACCGGCCGACATGAGAGCCGCCTCCAGGTTCTGATGGATAACCACGAATGCGTCGGCATAGGCATCGTAGATGCGGATCTGCTCGGGTGTGAGGTCATGAACCATCGGCTCCACCTCGACACCCTCGAAGCTCAGGCTCCGGGCACAGTACAGCCCCAAAGCCTTGAGATCGCGTGCCAGCACCTCCATCGCCGCAACACCGCCGTCCTCGATCGCTGAAATAAAGGCCGAGCGCGTTGGGAAGGGCGCATCCTCGCCACCCCAAAGGCCCAGGCGCTGCGTGTAGGCGAACTTCACCACCGACGTGCTGCTCGTAGCCGATACATAGACTACACGCGCGTTGGGCAGTGCATGCTGGAGCTGCAAGCCCACACGCCCTTGTTGGGACGGGTCGCTGGCCCGCTCATCTTCGTTTTCGATGGTGATAGCATTCTGCAGCGCATGTGCCTCGTCGAGTGCAATCACACCGTCAAAGTCAGGCCCCAGCCAGTCCAGGATCTGCGCGAGCCGCGAGCGGCCTACGACGCCAGAGCCGGACCGCAGGGTGGCGTATGGAACAAAAAGAATGCCCTCCGCGAGGGTGATCGCCGTTCCAGGCGCGAAATTGGCCAGCGGCGTGACCAGGAGCTTTTCCATACCCAAGGCAGTCCAATCCCGCTGTGCGTCCACCAGGAGCTTATCCGACAGGGACAGCCAGAGGTGCCGACGCCGGCCCTTCAGCCAATTGTCCTGCAGGATGCCGCTAACCTGGCGGCCCTTGCCCGCGCCCGTGCCATCGCCGATGAAATAGCCGCGGCGATACTGCACCGCGCCTTCAGTGCCCTCCGGCACCAAACGCACGTTGTCACACGTCTCGTCAGCCTTCCACCAGCCCCCCAAAAGCTGACCATGCGCTTCGCCGGCATAGATCACGGTTTCGAGCTGGGGTCCCGACAGCTTCCCGGCACCGACGACATGGGGCAGGAGATGGGGTCGATAGGTGGGCACCGGCGGCGCCACGGCCGCCATGGCCGCCGATTGGACCAGTTTGTCGGGATGCTGATGGGCGCCGGGGATCCGGATCGACTGTATGACATACGGCTGATAGACATCGCCCTCCCGCTCGGTACTGGTCGCCTGTTCGTCGGCCGGGACATAGACCAACTCCACGCCAGCCGGCGCCGGCGTCGGTCGCACCGCCCTACGCTGGACCTGACAGCGCTGCGGGATAGCCGCAGCGCGTGCCGATGGCGCACCGTTGCCGCTCGGCATCGACAGCTCCGCCCTGGCTGGCAGGGTCTGGGCCATGACCGCGAACAGTTGCCGCAGATCCTGCACCTGGTCGATCATGCACTCCTGGGCCGACCTGGGTGTCACGCGGTCAATCACGGTCAGCCTTGTATCCACATTGGTCCCATGGGCCGCAAAGGCGGAAGCGGGCAGGGGGGCAGAGAACGTGATGCTGCCAATGTCGCGGATCCGCGAGAAGATGTCTGCAAAGGCCGGGTTCGTGGGACACTGGTTGATACCGGTCAGTGCAACCAGGCGGCCGCCAGGAAGCAGCCGGTGCAGGGCCGCGAGGATATGTACCAGGCCGACGTCACTGGCGTGGCGGCCGCCCGCGGTCACACTGAACGGCGGGTTCATCAGAATGACGCTCGGCCGCAGGTCCTGCGGCAGCAAGTCGTCGATCTGGCCGGCATCGTGCCCGAAGACTGCCGAAGTGGGAAACAGCCCCTGTAGCAGACGCCTGCGCCCATCGGCGAGCTCGTTCAGGATAAGGCGGGCGCCGGCGACGCGGGCATGGATGGCCAGCAGCCCGGTCCCTGCCGATGGGTCCAAGACGACGTCCGACGACCGCAGATCGCCTGCGGCCGCGCAAGCCAGGGACAGGGGCAGGGGAGTGGAGAACTGCTGGCGGAGCTGGCTCTCCTCCGACCTGCGGGTCTGGGTTGGCAGCAGTTTGGCCAGACGCTCCAACATGGGGAGCATGGCCACTTGCTCGCCGGCGCGCCGCAACATGCCGGGCCCATGCTTGTCCAGGAACAGGACAAGGGCGGCTTCACAGGCATCATAGGCCGACTTCCAGTCCCACAGGCCCTGGGCGTCCGATCCGCCATGGGCATCTTCCATGGCTGCCCGCAGAATGACGGCATCGACGCGGCCGCCGACATTCAGGGTGTTCAGGATCCGACGTGCGGCATTCAGCAGCGGCGAAGCGGGCAGGGGAGTGGCGATCATGTTGGCGTCCTCGGAATGGAGTGCCGGCACCCTCCAGCGGTACCGGCTCACCCCCTCCCTGCCGTCCTCCCACTCTGCCGCCACCGCAGCGTCACGCCGCCAAGGTTGGCCCTGGCCGCAGGTCGATCTGCCGCCAGACGTCGGATGCCCGGACGCCTCCCGGATAGCTCTCTTGTTCCAAGGATCGGCAGCATATCCAGCGGCCCAGTTCGTCACGGTCCAGAAGATCGAAGGTCCAGCGCCTGTGCGCCACTGGCCTGTCCGTGACCGGCTCGCTATCCCTGGCGGTGAGGATCGCAAAATCCTCGCGCTTATGGGCGCTTGGCTGAAAGCCATCGGCCAGCGTCACCGTTCCTGACACTGCCATGCTGCGCTGACGGGCCTCTTCGGGGAGGATCGCCGTGGTCAGTCGCGTGCGCGTCTGGCGGATGATGGCCTCCGGCGTCGTCTGTCGCATGCCCCCGAGGCGCAGCATGCCGCCGGCCGCGTCGGCCGCAATCTTGGTCATCTCGGCGATGACCTCATAGCGCGCCCCGAACGCAACAGCTTGCCAGCGCCGCGCCCGCCGATTGCTGACGTCGAAGACATTGCTGCAACCGATCTGCGCGAGAAGCAGATACTGTGTCGTAGAACCTTCCCACGCGGAGACGTGGGGAATGCCTTCCGGGAACTGGATGGCCTGCATTTCGAAGATGATGGAAGCGCCCATGATGGCCTCCTGTCTGGACAGTTCTTCAAAGGGAACGGGGCCCGACCTGCTTTCGCGCGGCCGGGCCAGCCACTCATTCAGCGGCGATCGCAGGGGGCAGACCCTCGACGGGAGCCGCCTCCGCGTCATCGGCACCATCGGCATCACCCGACAGGAAAGCGGGCAACGCGTCCTCCTCGTCCTCTGACGCCGTCTCGATCTCAACCGCGTCCGGCCCAAGGCGCAGGGCCAGGGGAACCCAGCCGGTGTGCGCAAGCAGGCGCTCCGCCTCCGCCGCCATCGGCCCCTTCTTCATATGCTCAATGCGCCCGGCCATATCAGCCCCACACGCCTCGCGAACAGCGCTCTGGATGTGCCCCTTCGTGACCCGCTCCAGGTAGTTCGCTCTTGTCGGCCGCCACTCGCTGGACATGTCGAAGGCAATGCGTTCGGCGATGGGATCGGCGGGTGCGGCGGCATCACGCCGAGCGGCGACGGTGATCCCATAGCTCAAGAGGTGCGCCAGCAGCGCAAACTTGGCGTCCATTTCCAGGCCTTCGACCCAGGCCAACACGTCATCAGTCTGCACCTGGCTCCGCCAGTGCTGGTCGCGCTCCTCGATCGCCAGGGCGCTGTCCAGATCCTGCATCCCAGGAGCGGTGACCGGCAGATAGCCGTCCCCGACCCGAACGTCCAGCATGTCCTTGCTCCGCCGCACATATCGCCGGACCACGAGTTGGGCCAACATCACGTTGAAAGCGACGTCAGGATGCTGGGCGAAGGCATTGCGCATGCCGATGGTTCGCGTGGCACCAAGCTCGGAGACGAGCGTGCTGGACAGCGGCCGCTCGACATTCTCCATCTCCTCGGGGTCACCGGTGGGCACGGCCGCCGCATTGTCGAACGTTCGACAATCCGCGCCCACATCGTCCGCCCCGTCACTGATCGCCGCTTCCGGCTCTTCCTCCTGAATTTCGTCCTCCGGCCGGACAAAGCCCTGGCGGAGGTTCAGCTCGCCCTCGCGGGTGATCGACACGAAGCAGCCGGCCATGACCATCTCGTCTGGCAGATAGCTCCCGCCCTTGTCTTCCAAGGCCTGGATCTCTTCCTCCAGCTCGGCGAGGTAGGCGTCCGCCTCGGGACCCAGGTCCTCGTCCGCGTCAACCTCCGCCAAAAGCTCGTCGCGCTCCGCATTGAGCGCCATGAGCCGCTCCTGCTCCAACTCATCTCGGCCGCCGGCGACCAGCTGCCGGAGGCCGTAAGTCGCGTCGAATGGGAAGTCCGTTGCAGCCTCAACCCATGCCCATCCCTTGGCCTTCAGCGTGTCCGAGACCTCTGTCAGCTTCGCTTGGACCAGCCCATTCAACAACACGACATCGACGCACCATGCCTCGTCTTCGGTCGAGAATAGGTCACGGTCCACACGTCCGCCGGCTGCCTCATATGCATCCAACGTGACGAACCGTACCCGCTTGTCAGAAGCCTTGATCGACTTCTCTATCAAGCGGCGGCGGATCTGCGGGGGCGTCCGATCAAAGTGACCAAGGTTGCGGATGGTCTCCCATACCTGAAGCTGGCGGTCCTGGTCCTCCGCCAGTGCGAAGGCCATTACCTGATCCAATTGGATCTCACCCGCCTGGTACATATCGAGGATGTCCGGCGCCACCCCGGCCAGTCTCAGACGTTGCTTGACGATCTCTGCCGTGACGAAGTGGGTAGCGGCGATGTCCTCGACGGACTGCCCTTCGTCACGCAAGGTCTTAAAGGCGCGGAACTGGTCCAGCGGATGAAGAGGCACGCGCATCGCATTCTCCGCGAAGCTGTCGTCTGCCGCACTTCCGCCAACTTTCACGACCACCGGGATCAGCGACTTCTGGTCGAGCTCGCCGGCACTGACAAGGAGCTGAAGCGCGCGATAGCGACGACCACCGGCTGGCACTTCGTAGACACCGCTGGGTGACCCGTCTTCGTTGGGCACCATACGGACGTTGAGCGATTGCAACAGTCCTCGGCGTTTGATGTCAGCCGCGAGTTGCTCGATGCTGACGCCGTTCTGGATGTTGCGGACGTTTCGCTGGCTCAGCACCAAACTATCGAAAGGAACGTTCGTGGCCTGTGGCAGGGCGATGACGTTGCTGGCTTCGATTGCCGGCTTGGCGGTACGACGACGGCTCATGTTTCGTGCTCCTGGATCTGGGCGCTGGGAGCCTCTCTCCCAACTTCTGCCCTTCACCCGGCTCCTGCCGCCCTCTCACTCTTCCCTTGCAGCTTCACCCCGCAGCCCCAGTCTGTCGAACGTTCGACAAACCACAGATGCGCCGGCCTGCCAAAAGACGAAGGCCGCAGAACGTTGTCGTCCTGCGGCCCAATGCGGTGTTTCATCGTCTCAGGTGAAATGCCCATGGGGACCACCCATGCACCCGGTCATTGGAATACCGGGCACTGCGGACGGGTAGCCGTGTCTTGCATCCTCGCGACCAGCATCGAAGGCACGGTGCAGGTCCCACCTCAACTCCCATTCCACAGCGAACGCTCCAAACTCGTATCCTCGTTGATACGCTTCACGGCGTTCAGCCGCCTCACCTTGCGCACCAGCGTTTCCCATTGTGGCGGCTCCTTTTAAGCGCTGACGCGCGACATGAGCGCCTGCGCCCGCTTCTCCTGGTCCAGACGCGCATCCTGCTGGGGAACCGAACGTGCCCGGGCCGTGATGCCCTGGACAAAATCCAGAATGCTCTCGGGGGGCCGCCCCTCTTCCCGGACCACAGTCTCAATGATTTCCCTGGTCTCCCTGGCGCCGAAGCCCCGCCCGATCAGGAAGTCACGGCGCTCATCATCGGTGCGCGCAACCACCGCCTCGCGGGCCGCCTTGATCCCGCGAACGAAGCCCTGCGGGCTGCTGTTGGCGAAGTGCTCCAGCGCCGGGGCCGCCTGGGCGCTGAAGCGGCTCCCAGCGAATTTCGTGTGGCGGATCCGAAGCTGCTCGAACTGCTCCATACCCCAGATGCAGCGGTTCTGGCAGACTCCACGCAGATAGAAGGTGGCGATTCCCAGCGCACGGGACCCGACCTCGCTATTCCAGGCGTAGAAGCCCCTGAAATAATAGTCGGGGTCGCCGTTCGGCAGGCGACCCGCTTCGATGGGGTTCTGGTCGTCGACAAGGAAAACGAAGACATCGCGGTCACTGGCATACAGCGTCGTCGTGTCCTTGGTGATATCGACGTGGGGGTTATAGCGCATGCTGCTCCAGTCGATCTGGCCTGGCACCTTCCAGCGCGTATCCCCGACACCATTGCCGGCGATGCGCTGGATGGCCTCCACCAGCTCGGCATCCCAGACCCGGCCATAAGTCTCCGACGTCGCACAGCGAAGCTCGGGCCTTCCATCGTCGAACGTCATTGTCTTGATCAGTTCGCGACGATCAGACACCAGCCCGTGCTGCAGATTGATTGCCGCCAGCGTCGCCGGTAGATCCCGCAGATAGCCCGCCGGGGCCTGCACCAGGCTGCACAACTGCCCGAAGGACCAATTCGTCGGTTCGACGGGGTTCTGCTCTTGCGGCAGATAGAGCGAAATCTTGTCCGGGTCGGTGCGGCTGGTCTCCAACCGGATTTTGTCCGCAGACACCGAACGTACATCGGCTATCCGCCGGCGCCGATCGACCGCATCGTAGAGACTATTCAGGTCCAGGAAGCGCTGGTCCTCGGGACGGCTCCACCACTGGCTGGAGACGGCCGTGCTCATCGTGCCGCGCGTCGGGTCGATCTTGAAGCTGCCGGGGGGGTGCATGGCATTCATAGCGAGTATCCTTCTCAGGCTAACCGCGCGTTGCTCTCTCGCCCCGCGCCAGGTTCACCCCTCCCTGCTGCCCTCCCACTCTGCCCCCGCGGCTTCACTCCCCGTGCCAAGGCTTGTCGAACGTTCGACAAAGTGCCGCGAGGGATCGTCACCCGAATGGGCGGAAACCCGCCCGCGGGGTTCCGTGGAGCGGCCAGTGGCCGCGGAATAGAGCCCGGTCACGCTGTGCGTGACGCGCCTGCCCGCTCACTGCGCATAGGACTCCCGGGACAGAGTTGACCGCTTCTGCAATTGCCCCAACACTCGGATTGCAGCACAGGAGCAGCGGGATGATTAAGCGGCATTATGAACCGGACTGGGCCAGCTTAGCCGAAACCATGTTGAAAGGGGCCGCACAGCTGGTTGGTGGCAACGTCAATCGCACCACCAGCGACAGGTTCGGTTGGGACTGCATCATCGAGTTCGATCAGGGCGAGAGTACCCTGCCGCCAGACTTAGCTCCGCCAGGCCCAGCTATGTTGGTCCAGGTTAAGTCGAGCCGCTCTCGGGAGCGTCAATGCCGAATCAAACTGTCCAATGCTTTAAGGTACGTGCAGCACCCACTGCCCTATTTTATTGTACTTGTGGGTTTTCAAGACGGTCCAGAAAAACCAGCGATCTACGTCAAGCATATCTGGAAACCCCTCTTTGAGCAGATACTTGGGGCCGCCCGGCAGGCACATAAGGAAGGGGTGCACTTACACCGCCGACAGATCGTCATTAAATTCGACGAAGAGGATCGGGCCGACAATGATGCCGTGAAGTTCATGGTTGAGACTGTAGATAGCTTCGGCCACTGCTACACGAAGGATAAGCAAGCTGCCGTGTCGGCCACTGGCTATAACGACGTGGTTGCTGTTGGTAACTTCACAGTGGGACCCAATGTTGATCCGCATACGCTTGTTGATGCCTCACTGGGTTTGATCGACGCCATCGACGTCCGAAGCTTCCAGTTGAGCGACGCGCGCTTCGGCCTGGCGGGAACCGTCCCCATCATCGAGGGCAAAGAGGGCCTAGTATCCTTTCGTCCCCATAAAGTAGCCGAATGCACCTGTGTTCTGAGGCGTAAAGATACCCGGGAGCAGATATCCTTTGACGGCGAAGTTTATGCGCCGACAATACCCAATCTCCCTAGGGAGTATTGGAAGCTCAGGATCACCACACCGTTCCTCAATATCGGCCTGCGGGTGGGCGGTTCAACGACCAGCGATTTTTCAGTGTCTGTTGATACAGAGATGGGCCTTTCTTTCAACCAGCTTGTTGAAGCCGCCACCTTGCGGGCATGGCTCGGCCACCATCCTCTTACGCTTCAAGTCTGGCTGAATGGACGAGTTGTCTCCCAAGGTCATATGGGCATTGATGCATCTATTAAGCCGGATACGTGGTCGTCGGTGCACGAATACTTGAGGTTATTATCTTCTCTAGCTCCAGCATCACAAATACCAAAGGAACCAAAACTCTCTGTCATGCAAATCGTCGATTCTAGATACAGCTTAGAACAGTTCCGTAGGGTAGTCGCTGGTCCAGAACTGGAAATCAGTTTCCAGTTCGATTCCGATCCCATCGGTCATGATGTCAGCCATTACATTGCGCCGTACCATATTGAGATTGGAGAAATATGCTTCCTGGCAATTGTCGAGCGCCCCATTGCGAGCAGCGACTACAGGGATAGTACGGTCACTCTTGCTCTTGGGCCCCCGGACATCCTGCATGGAGCAATCCTGCGGGGGAGGGCGGAGGACCATGCTCGCTACATTGCGACGGAGATTGATCAACTGCCGGATCGACCCGGCCACAACGCACTTAGGTTCGTTCCTTGGTCGCCGTGATCACGCCTCAGGGACGCACGTTCCGTAGTCGCTTCGGCGGCAGGGCAGGGGGCTTGTCATCCCTGCTGGCGTCCCACTCGTAGAGGGGAGCATCGGGGTAAAGCTCTTTGTATTGCTCGATCTTCGTCAGACGGCGCGCGTCATAATCCGCATCGTCGCGGCCCCACACTTCGACCGGAAGGAGGGGCGGCCCACAGTCGGTCAACAGGAAATCCGGGAACAGGACGTCCTCTGTCGCGTCGTAGCGCAACGGCTTCACAAAGGATCGCTGCTGCTCTACCAGGAATTGGGCCATGGTCAGCTCATAGGCACTCTCCACGGGTATCCATTGCTCGCTGATGGCCATGACGGCGCCGGCGTCAGCCTCAAGCCTGGTCCAACCATCCTTGGGCCTTTCTTCAATGCGAGCGTGGAAAAGACCGACCGCCCGTTCCCCTGGAAAAAGCGTGCCGGCTCTGAGGCGGCCAAAGACCGGGAACATGCGCGAGAGGCCGTCCAACAGCTTCAGGGATACCTCCAGATTGAGGCGCTGATGCGCGAAGCCGTCGACCACGATCCGATAGCCGGTGACGGTCTCTTTCACACCGCTGATTGTCCCGATCACCAGGATCAGACGCCGCTCCTTTGGGGTGGATTCCGCATGACGGTTATCCAGCACCCGGGCATTCCGACGCGCCATATCCGCATAGTGGGGCTTGGGCATGTCATTGAATCCGAAAACGGCCACATCGTCGATCAAGTCCCTCGACGCCTTCACCTTTCGGGCGGCCAAGACCAGATGATAGTGGACGACACCGCTATGCCTCTTTCCGGCCATCCCTGGCCGCCAGTGGTTAAGATCAGCAGTTTGCCAGAGCAGATCCAGCGCACCTCGCGTGGTCATCGCCGTCTGGGACCGGCGTCCGGTCGCTGGCGTGCCCGCCGGTGGCGGCGTCGCCGGCGCTTCATTGGGCTGCAAGTTCTGACGCAGCGGTCGCCGCAGCTTCACCTTCAGCGTACCGTCGTCCAGCGTCTGAACTACGCTGATGTCATAGCCATCCAGGCCGGACGTCTCACGCGGCAGCTCCCAGAACTCGCAATCAGTCGTGTGGGCAGGGCCAGTGTTGGGATAACGGCCCAGGTGGTAGGTTCCTCCCTTTTCCCGACGGGAAATATACAGCTTCGTGTTTGTGACGTCGGCGCCTTGGCAAAGGCAGAAGACTGCACCTTCGCCTTTGACGCGGCCGTGATGCTCGACCATGGCCCCCGTGAACGCGGCACTTTTCACCTTCCGGTCGGAACCGCTGAAGACCTGGCCGTCGGCAAATCGGACATCATAGGAAGTGCGGTCCGACATGGCATGCCTCCGGGTGTGGGGAAACCTCGATATAGCATGGTTGAATCCAGAGCGGAATCTACCATCGGCTTCGCGCGTCCGATGACAGCCACCGGAAACGAAGAACAAACAAGAAACTGACTTTACGGTTTCCATAAAGTATGGTGTATTTTGGACAAGAGATTGAGGCTTCGTGAGGGTGTATAATGAACTACTCTGAATGCATCGGTCGCATCCGCAAGCGTCGCGGTTGGACCCAGAAGCGGCTGGCTGGTCAGATCTCGCGCCAAACTGACCGAAAGTACAATGACACCAGCATATCTCGCTGGGAGAAAGCCAGCGAGCCGGTTCCAGACGTTGTTCAGCGCTGGGTAGATGGAACGTTACGGGCCCGTGTCATTACCTTTGCCAATCAGAAGGGCGGGGTGGCTAAGACTACCAGCGCGGTCAATATCGCCTATGCTCTGATGAAGGCCGGATACAAGATCCTGCTCGTCGATGGAGATCCGCAGTCAAATGCAACCATGGCTGTCGGCCTTGACCATGTCGACTTGGATGAGAAGCGGCTCACCATTCACGATGCGCTGTTTGAGGATCGGCGGCCGCCGCTGGTCGATGTGATCGTGACCACCGCGGACGGCTTGGATGTCCTGCCAGCGGGTCCCCGCCTCAGCCGTGCCGAGAAATCCTCTGCTGTGCTCCCCGGCGCTCCGATGAGGTTAAAGCTGGCCCTGGAGAGTGTGCGAACGGATTACGATTACATCGTGATCGACTGCCCGCCGAACCTGGGCATCATGACCACCTCCGCGCTGGCAGCGGCGACGCACGTCTTGATCCCCTGTAGCACGGGCCGTTTCGATCTATATGGCGTCGCCATGTTCCTGCCGGAGGTTGCCGAGGCCCAACAGTGGCTGAACAATGAGTTGAAGGTGCTGGGACTGCTGCCGACCCGCGTCAACGCCCAGCATCAGGTGGACCAAGCGCTGCTCCGGGAGATGAAGGAGGAGTACGGGGAACAAATGGAGGTTTTTGCGCCCGTACCTGCCGTCACAGACATGCAGAAGGCTTGGTACAATGGCAAGATTCCGCTGTCCGTCGTGCGCCGTGATCACCCGCTGGGAGTCTATCACGATATTGCCGCGCGTATCATTGAACTGACGGAGTAACGGTGATGGCTATCAAACTCAAGGCGGGAGGCCCTAAGCCTCGACCTCCTGTCTCTGGCACCGCTTCCGGTGTCTTTCGCAGTGATGCGCCGGGGCCGCGATTTCTGCAGGTCGATCTGGACCGGCTGACACCGAAGGCGGACCAGCCGAGACGCATGTTCGACGCCGAGACGCTGGAGCAGCTCGCCGACAGCATTCGGCGCGTCGGGTTGCTGCAACCGCCGCTGGTTCGCCCCCTGGATGAGCCCGGCACTTATGAGGTCGTCGCGGGCGAGCGGCGTTGGCGGGCTGCCAGGATGGCGGGGTTGACCGTCATTGATGTGTTCGTCACCACCGGCGATGCGGACGAGATCGCGCTAGTTGAGAACATGCAGCGCCAGGACCTGCGCCCCATCGAGGAGGCCATAGCCGTTGGAGCCCTCATTGCCAAGCACGGGTACACCCACGAGGTGGCCGCCCGGGTGCTCAACCGCGGGCGGCAATGGGTCACCGATACGCTGGCACTCTTGACTCTGCCACCGAAGATCCAGCAAGAGGCGCTGGAGCATCCAGACGTCGCAGCGAACCTTCTCATCCAGATCGCCCGTATGGATCCAGGTCCGGTGCAAGAGCAGGCGTGGACATTGGCGAAGGCCGGTGAATTGACTGTCCGCGCTGCCCGGGCTCTGCGCCAGCCCACGCCTCGCCCGAAGGTACCCGCTACGCCGCCAGCTGCGCCAGCCCTGACGACGACGGCACCGGTCGAGCCGATACCCTTGGGAAATCAGGTGGTTAATGTGGTTGCGTCGACAGAAGTCCCGCCAGCCTCTGAGCAGCAGCAGATCGTAACCTCCCGCACCATCAATCGCGCGGCCGAGCTGCTACGGGCGCGGTTCATCCGGCCCGGCCTCACGCAAGAGGAACGGAAGACCCTGATCGCTCTCAAAACTGAGATCGAACAGGCGTTGGCACGATAGAACTGGCACACATTGCGGCGTCTGTCTCGTCAGAGACTGACGCCGTCATTGCAGCCGACGAAGCCGCGCGTCATGGGCGACAGATGTCCAGACGTCAATTTCGTCAGGCCGCGATCCCAGCATCATCCGTGCCCAACCAGGCCCGTTCGCCACCTTCCACTTCCCAGGGTAACCGGGATAAGACCGGTTCGCTGCCAAGCACAGGATTGCCGCGATGGTGATGACCGGATGCCTGTCCTTAGCGGCGCCGATATCAGCCAACGGCACGCCGATTTGCCGCGCCAAATTCACCGTGGCCACGGCCAGCTCGTTCACGTTCGGATCCTCGGGGTCGTAGGCGCTCTCTTGCAGATGCCGAGCGAAATCCCAGCTCACTGCACAGAGCTGCTCGACTGCCCGCTGGTGTTCTGGTGTTTCCTTAACCTGCTGGGGTCGGAAACGCTGCCGAGAGGGTTTAGGAAGGGTGTCCTCGCCCAAGGTCACTTCAACAGCTGGCGAGCGTGGTTCTACTTTTTTTAATGTTTGGTGAGAGTCTGTATTAATGGGGATGTCATCCGTGACACCCCCCCGTGTCATATCCTTCTCACCTGACGTCAAAGTTCCACATTGCCGTGCGGTGCGCCGGCGTTCAAAGACCTCGTCAATACCGGCCACCATGTCATCCAGGTGCAGCCACAAGGGACGGAGGTCCCACCCATCCCCAGGAGACCGGTGACCTTCGTCGGTGAAATGCCGGAACAGATAGCCGCTCGCCTCCAACTCCCTTGCTGTGCGGACCACCTTGCTCCTGGACCAACCCGTGAGCTGACACAGCAGGTCGCTACCCACGCCGGCCGCAGGCTTGGCGTTGGCCCAGGCTTGGCCACCTGCCAATTCGATCAGAATTCCCAGGAGGCGCACCTGCGCATCACTGAAACTGGGCGTCAATTGGACCGCCCGAAGGGCCTGCCATTTCGCGTAGGGCTTGTCCAAGACAGCCTTTGCCGCCTGGGCAAGCACCTCCACGTAGCCGTCGGGGCGTCGACGGCCGTTTGTGTCAATTTCTTCCATGATTGCCATCCCTGGCCGGGTCCGAGGCGGGCATAGCTCCGCCGTGGCCGGAAGCCGGCATTTTTCGCTTGCTGTCAGGGAGGGTCCAAGCTACAAAGGAGGTGCGAAGTCGCTTTGAGTTTGGAGCCGCCCCTGACCCTTTGGGTTGGGGGTGTCTTCGTTTATGGGGTCTGCGCGTTGGCGCCTCCGTTCTTCGTTCCGCCGACAATCTCCTGAAGCAGATGCTCCACCGCGGCGCCGCGCGAACGCACGCCTCCTTGGGTCTCCTTCATCGTATCCAGAAGCTTGATCAGGTCAGGCCCGAGCATAACCTGCACCAGCGTCTTTCCTTCGGCCTTCTTCTGCTGATAGGCGAGACGTTTCATATCGGGAGTGGCGGCCATGCGAGGTCCTATAGTCCAAGGTCCTATAGTCCTGTTGATACCAACGCCTATCCGCGCGCAAGGACTTTCTGCAGATCGGGGGATATTTTCCCATAGGCGGTTCCAAAATGGCGGAATTGCAGCCAGATTCCGGCAGTGAGCCGCCCCTTTGGTAGCCACTACGCCTAGAATCGGCAGAGCTAGATGTTGTGCTTGCTGTGACTCGGAGCGGCCACCGTGCTCCGGCCCAACGGGTATGGCAGTGCTTGCGCCCACGCCTTTGAAAGCGATCGATGGTTCTTCCCATCGAATGAGGCAATTAGCGAACATTGCTCACCTCGAATGCTGAGACGGACAATGCCGCGGCGCGCTCAGCGAAGGTGCGGTGCTGCGCAGCACGTAGTTCCGAGAGGTATGCGGGGCGAATTGTGGTGCATATCGGCGCAATATCAATTGGTTCCCAAACACTCCTAATGTCATACCTGAGCAAACCGCGACCGTAGATCAGCCACCAGGCCTTACCAATCGGTCTCCAAACGCGCAGGACGAACGTATCTAGGTCAGGACCCCGTCCGAGCTCGAAGCGATAGCCATGATAGGTTGGAGCCAGAGCGAACCGTGTCATGCCGCGCTTCCCGCTTCTGCATGAGGTCGGCCATCGAAGGCGACGTTCTGGATACGGGCGGCGGTTACGCGCACAAGGGCCAGATGACTATCGATCAGCTCCTCAGGCAGCGCAGATACGGCATCGATAAGAGCGTGGCGACGATCGCCCGCCATGCTGTCCGGCAAGCCCTCGAACAAGTAGCCCACTGAAACTTTCAGAGTGCGGGCAATGTTGACGAGTTCGGCCGCACTCAGCCTCCGGATGCCGCTCTCATACTTATAGATCTGCTGCCTGGATACGCCAAGGCACTGGGCCACGACGGCTTGGCCAAGCCCCAGCACCTTGCGGCGCTCGGCCATCCTTCTGCCGATATGTTTCTCGATATACCCCACCATAGCACTGCGGCCCCCGGATACACCGCATCGACCATAAACGCGGTTTTTCAGAATATCTAGTGTTTCTGCGCCATTAATGACTGAAACAGATATCTATATCGATATCTATACCGATATCTAATAGATACCGGTATAGATATCCATACAGTCAAAGTAATCGATATCTGGATGGATATACTGATGGATACCGCCTTGACAAAGGGAGGCCTCTCCGCGACAAGGCGCGATGGCGCCGAAGAAGAAATATACTGAAACCCAGCTTGTGCGGTTCCTTGAGGGGACTTTGACGCACATTGATGGTCTTTGTGCCAGAGTTGAATCCCGCGCCGACTTCATTCGACTGGCCGTGGATAAAGAAATCCGGCATCGTGAAAGTCTGGCCAAGAAAAAATCGGCACCGTCGGAGAATTAGGGGCGGGCCGCCCCGGTTGGTCGGTTGCATTTGTGGACTTTCGTGCTGGCGGCCGTATGAGTGCTTACCTCGGTCACGGCAAAGGTGGATTTTTCCAGGTCCAAAACTAGGATGTAATAGAGGGGGCGACCATCAAGGCGCCCCGCCATAACCAGTCCGGGCTTAGCATCCAACACCACAGGTAGGTTGACGGAGTTCTTGTTGTAGCCAATGGTGGCATTCGCGGATTGGACGTCGATGGTCCAATCCTGGCATTGCCAACTGGTTGTCGGCGGACTCTCCGCTGCGGTCGCTGCGGCTGTCTGACTGATCGCCAGCGCGAGCGCAACACCTATCACTGCTTTACGATGGTGCATGCCAAGGGCCTCCGTTACGCGCGAGCAACTCGATGCAGCCGGGATTGCGATAGGTGGGATCAATTGCAGTAGCCAGTCGACACCGGTAGATCGCATTTAGCGAAGGTGTCGAGCTATGGTAGGCCCCAGCGGCAGCCACCCAATTTCCCTTGGCGGACCGTAGTTCCGTCAGAAAGGCAACGCCAGCCCGAACATTGGTTGCCGGATCGAGCAGATCGACCGGATTCTGAACCCGATGTGAGTGATAGCAAGTGTTGACCTGCATGCAGCCGATATCCACGCAACGGCCAGCTGCGACGGCCTGTTCAACAACATCAGCCGCTTCGCGCCAGCTACGCGCCGAAATGGTTCGTCCTTCGACGTTCAGCGCCATGGGATTGCCATTGGATTCCACAGCAACGATGGCAGCCACGATGGAAGGCGGCGCGACCAGTTCCTGAGACCAGAAAGCCTCCAGGCACCGGTCTGCCCCCATCACGGGCGATGCTGACCAGAACGCACAGGCAATAGCCTTCCAGGCGCTACCGCTCTTCATTTTCCCGCCACCGCTCAAACCATCCGACGAACTCCGACCGGAGCGCATCGTCTTCCAAAAACTTCTCGACCAGGAATGTGTACATCGCCTTTTTGGAAACCAGACGGCCCCTGGCGAGGGTCATCTTCCTTAGCAGCATCCGGTACCGCTGTTTGGTGTCCTTCGGTAGGTAGAAGTTATCCTGCGTCTCAAAGATGCTGCTGGGCATCACATCCCTCTCTCCGGGAGCGTTGTGATTTATAGAAATCCGAAATGCAAGAAAAAACATTCCGAACTTTGGCGGCGACTTGTACGAACCGTCATCGGTTCTTGCAAGTATAAAATTGAACCGTGGGCGGTTCTCATTGCATATGCCGTGCAGATATATCACATATCTTTCGGGTATACCTTACTTGAATCCGCTTTCATCTTCGCTCTATTTGCCATTCTGGAAGAAAACGCCTCTTGCATACTTCGAACGTGTTTTGTAGAAATCCCAGCATTGGTAACCCTTCGGGGACACCTGTAGCAGTGGAGAGAAGGATATGAGGACGATTGACCAAGTGAATACGAATGTATGCAGGGGCGGCGAAAAGCAGAACGATGGTGTTTCCCTGCTCCGCGTCTTCGCCATTGCTTTGCCGGCTCTGCTGCTGGCGTCGGCCGCTTATGCCGGGGCCGACACCACCTTCGACGCGGCCGACGCGAAGCTGACCGGTTGGGCTTCTGGATCTGCGGGCGCGCTGTTTGCTTCCATTTCCCTGATAAGAAACCTGGCCAAGGTGTCCTGGAACTTCGAGTCCGCGGCGTTGATGCAGCCCGTCGGTGTCGGCCTCGGTGCCAGCGTCGGGACCGGGATTATCAGCGCGCTGGTGACTGCATTGATCTGACCGCCGATGTCAAACGAAATGGAGCAATACTATATCCCCGGTGCGTTGGACGAGCCCTGGCGTGTGGGGCCGTTCACCATCGGGGAGTTCGCTGGCGGAGCTGGGCTTCTCGCAGCCGGCTTCGTGCTTCAGTTCCATTTCGGCCCCATGGGCTTTCTCGGTGCTTTCGGCGCTTCTATAGCGTGGGTCGTGATCTTAAAGACCATTAAGGGGCGCGAAGGCGGGAACGTATTCCGCAACTTCCTTTACTGGCATCTGCCGGGGGTCACGCGGAGTTATCTTTACATCCCGAAATCGCATCTGCGGAATTTCTGGGGCTGACATGGGCAAACCCACCGACAATCGCGCGAGTGTTCTCGCGCGACAAAGGAATCTATTGGTCGCAGGCTTGGGCGTGACCCTTGTAGCGCTCCTTCTCAATGGTGCGTGGGGCCGCGTGTGCGTGAGCCGCACGGTCCTTGTCCCTACGCTCACTCAAGAGAGCTGGGTTGGTTCCGATGGCACCGCTTCGGCATCGTACCTCATCGATGCGGCGCGCTACGTGGCAGACCGCCTCTATAATCGGTCGCCCGCAAACGCGTCGCTGATCAACGAGGAGCTGCTGCGGGTTGCCCATGCTGGCCAGTATGGGGCGCTGAAGGAACAGTTCGAACGAGAGTTGCTCGACGGGCGCCTCAAAGAGCGCGATGTGGCCACCACCCATTTTCCTGAATCGGTCACCGCCACGCCGGCGGAACAAACGGTGACACTCATAACGACCGTCGCGACGTTCGTTGGCGACAAGCGCGTCACTAGCGAGCGGCTCAAGGTCATTATTTCCTTCAAATCCGACGGTGGGGTTCCGAAATGGTACGGGCTACGCGAAGAGCCGCTTTGATAGTTGCCGCATTGGCCATCGCGCCAGTTGCGCAGGCTGAGCAGGAACAGATACGTCGTCCGATCCAGTTACCAACCGATCCGGTCGATCCGAGCGCCGTCGCCGCATCCCTGTCCACTGTGGGGACTAAGTCGACGCCTGCTCCGGTGGTCCCGCCAGCCAACCAGGCACCGCTGGCGTCGACCACAGAACAGTCCGCACCAGCCACGAGGAAAGCGGAGCTGCCCAACTACAAGGGCACAGTGAAGCTGACCCTGGATGCCGATGGCGAGGGCGCTGTCCTGTTCTCGCAATCGGACACGAATAGGGTGCGTGTCGTGAATGACCGCATCAAGACCGTCATTCACGATGAAGGTCGTGTGGACATCACCTCAACGGAAGACGGCGTGCTGTTCGTGAAGTTCGCGCCCGGATCAAGCGCAACTTCCTTCTATATCGTCACGGAGAGCTTGAGGACGTTCAAGATCGTCGCCACGCTCGCAGACGTGCCGGCCGTGCAGCTCCTGCTGGAACCGCGTGACGCAGCGCCGACGCGGGCCATCGCCAATAATGAAGACGATGCCGAGGGAACCGCCGGACATGCCGTATCGGTCATCAAGGCGATGGCCACCAATCAGGATCTGCCCGCTTATGAACGACGCTCGACAAACGTCGTCGTTGCCATCGGATCGTTGCAAGCTCTGGTCCTGGCTGAATTCATCGGTGAGCAATTCGTCGGTCGCACGTTGCTCGTACAACCGGCGCCCGGGCGTGACATCGATGAGCGTGCCGTAGCGCGCGGGATTCCAGGCACCATCGCCGTTCTGCTGACACCGACACCTGTCCCAGAACAGCCCTGGATCATCTACTGGGTCGGCCGCCATGTCTGATGATAACAACGTCGTTCGCCGCAAGCAATGGGCCGTATTTGCGGCAATTGGTGGTCTCGCTGCCGCATTGTTCTTCTTCGTCTACATGCTGGTAACCGAAGTCGGGTCGAAGAGGAGCCCGCAGCAGACTGCCCCCCAATCCATTCAGTTGGCCGGGGCCGGGCGTGCCGCTGGCGCAGATACGGCCTGGTGGAAGGCCGCTGATGACCACCTGCGCAAATTGGAAAAGAGGCAGGATGACCTGGCGAGCCAGCTGGCCACCAAAGCAGCGCCGCCCGACAACAGCTCGGATGAGTTGCAGCGTCGCATGGGGGCTCTGGAGGGCGAGTTCAAGCAGGTCATCGACAAGTATGCGGCCGCCAACGAAAAACTCGAAGCAGAGATCGCACGATTACGCGCGGCGCAAGACCGCGACAACCTGGCGAGCATCGGCCGCGGTCGGACCATTCCTGGTCAACCTGGGTACGGAGATCTCGCCGCCGGCGCCAATGTATTCGGGAACGCAGGCGAACGCCGCAGGGCCGCAGAGACCTTGACAGGCGATATCGGTGCCGGGGGCAGCGGCAATCAAAGCACACGCGGAAAGCCTGCCATCGTCAACATCAAGCTGACGACGCGGGAGGCACCAAACCAAGCATCACGCGCTCACAATCCCAAGCTCTACGTGGCAGCGGGCTCATATGCTCCGGTTCGGATCATTTCCGGTGCGGACGTGACGGCCGGCGTAACCGATCAGAGTGATCCGAAGCCCATGCTTGCGCGCGTCCTGGGCCCGGCACGCGGGGTCATAGACAAGGGCCGGGTCCGCACCACGGAGCTACGGGGTTGCTTGGTCACCTTGGAAGGGCGGGCAGATCTTCCCAGCGAGCGCGTTTATGGGCGGCCCGTTCGCATGTCCTGCCCTGCCGATGGTGGAACCGTGCGCGAGCTCAAGGTGAAGGGCTATCTGGTTGATCGTGGCACAGCCGGCATTCGCGGCGTTGTCACCGAGCGGACCGGCGACCTGGTGGGCCGTGCCGCCATGGCCGGCTTGGTCGGCGGCCTGGGCTCGACGGTCAACAATGCGTTGAACCCTGCACTCGGCGGTTTCTCCATCAGCACCGGCGATGATCGTTCCACCGGGAAAAAGCTCAAAGAGGCGGGCCTTGGTGGGCTGGGCGGTGGCGCCCAATCCGCAGGCGATCGCCTCGGCGACTACTATATCGACCGTCTGGAGCAGATCCAGCCCGTCATCTCCGCCGTGTCAGGCGCCGAATTGGAACTGGTTTTCCTAGAGGGATTCTATCTGGACGGCCGCCCGTCCGGTGACAGTGAAGAGGCAAGCCTTCCCGACCTCACCGCCGTGACGGCCAATCTCCCTGGCATTCCCCCCACGGTGCTGAACGGCATCAATGGAGCACAGAAGAAATGAGAATTGCATCACGTCTGATCCTGCCGATGGGCCTCCTGGCCGTCGCAGCTTTCGCCGCACCGAGCTCAGCCCAGGGCCCGTCATGCCCTGGCCTTGAGAAGGCAGTGGAGGCAGTCAAGAAGAACCTGCCGAACACGCCGATTGGCTCCCTCAGGTGCGCGCCGGTGGACGGCCTGTATGAACTCGTGAGTGGCCAGAATGTCGTCTATCTGGACCCTGAGGTGAAGTTCCTGGTCGTGGGTGCGATCTTCGACCTAAAGGCCGGGACCGACCTGACGGCGCCGGTGATCTCTGCGGCAAAGGGCGGGGCCGTCGTCGACCAGCTCAAGACGGGGCAGCCGATCGGTGTGGTAGGCGCTCCCGCGAAGCAGGCACCCGATGTCGCGCCTGAAACGATCGACGTCAAGTTGCTGGAGGCGCTGCCCTCGATCCGGTTGGGTAGCGCTAAGGCCAAACTGAAGCTCTATGTGCTGGGCGATCCGCATTGTGGCTTCTGCCAGCGCCTCGACCGCACCATTCGGAACCTCGGTGACCAGGTCCAGGTGATCGAACTGCCCTTCAACACCATTCAGACGTCGCGCCCTGGCCTGGTGGCGACCATGTGCGCCAAGGACAAGGACCGCGCGGACATGCTGAAGGCGATGTATGACGGCGAGGCTGTCGCCGGGACGGCATGTGCGGAGGGCGAACAGGCATTGATCCAGGTTGCGGATTTCGCACGCCGGCAAGGTTGGGATGGTACCCCCGTGGTTGTCAGGGGAGACGGAGCCGTGATGCGGGGTTTCGCTGGTCCTGACAAGTTCCGCACATTCCTGGGTCTCGGAGGCTGATGATGAAGCGGATGGGCGCCGTTCTGCTGATTGCGCTGCTGAGCTTGACGGGATGCGGTACATCCACTCGGGTGGATGAATGGCGTTGCCAGCCCCAGCAAGGGGCCGGGTGCGTCACGATCGCAGAGGCAGACCAGCATCGTGCCTCAACGTCGGCGCCGGCCGTATCGTCATCCACCGCTGCGGCGTCGAAGGTGAAGGGATCTGGCCTTGACGGAATCCTTGCCCGCCTGCTGGGACACCAATCAACGCGACCATCGGCAGCAGAAAGCGCTGACGTCCGCCGCGTGCCGGACGTTGTAGCGCGTGTCTATGTCGCGCCCTTCGATGAAGGCGGCAACTACTACGAAGAGAATTTCGTCTGGATCGTGCTCCAGCCATCGCATTGGGCTGGCACCATTCCCGCTACCTCCAAGGAATGAAAGGAGGATGTCATGCAGGTCCTGAACCGCTTTCACAAGCTTTTCAACCAACTGTTCGGTGACACCGACATCGCAACGGTGCAGGGACTCGATGTCTCGGGTGTATCCACCATTGGGGAACTCTTCCCCTATCGCAACTACGATGAAGAATCCTCCATCTACGTGAATGACCGCTCCACGGGCATCCTTGTGGAGATGCTTCCGATCGTTGGTGCTGATGAAAACGTCGTCAAGACGGTGACCGGGCTGGTCGCCGATGGCTTACCGAAAGGATGCTGTGTTCAGATCATATCCTGGGGGTCTCGGTATTATGGACCGATCCTGGAACGATGGGCTGCTCCACGATTGGCCAGGGGCGGGATCCATGGCGAGATCGCGCGCGGGAGGATCAAGTACCTTTCGGGCGCCGCGTGGCGACCGCTGACACAGTTAACCAACATTGTCCTTCGGCACCATCGCGTTCTCATCGCTGTCGGCTTGCCTGGGGCGATGACCGATGCGCGTGTGGATGAACTGCTGTCGATCCGCCAGAATCTGATAGGGACGCTACGCGGGATCAACGTTCCGGCAGTGAATGTCGAACCCAGCCAGCTCCTGGGCATCATCAAGGAATGGATTGAGCCCCATGAGGACGACCATCGGCTTGAGAAGCCGGTCGATCTGATCCAGGCGACCGATCCCGACACCGCAGCAATCTTGGAGAAGGATTGGGCCGACCTTCGGCAGCGGCCGGTGCCAGATTACCTTTACCAGGATGACGTGGAGTACGACGCCGAAGAACCCTTGCAGGACCAGGTGGGTGGTCCCGCTGCCCGTATTCAGACCTTGTCGGATCGGTTGTCCTTGGCGGGTGGTCGCTATGAAGCGCGCACCTACACGATCACTGGTCGGCCCAAGTTCTGGACACAATGGATGATGGAGAGATTGATCGGGCACCCGATCAACACCTTCCAGTCAATCCGATGTCCCTACCGTATGACCTTGGCATTCCGCGTTCTCGACCAGAACAGCGAGAAGCAGCATGCGACGATGAAGGCCATGAAGACGATGCACGACCTGGAAAAGGGCGGGGCAGCGTATCGACCGATGTTGGCGGACGAAGCAAAGGACTATCGCTTCTTCTCCCAGAAGCTGGAGGAAGGGCAGAAATCACTGGTCGTCGCACAAACCGTCGATCTTTTCGCTCGGGCCGAAGATTTCGCCCAGGCAGAGCGCGCGCTGAAGAACCTTTTCGGTAGCCAGGGCTGGAAGATAGAGCGCGAACGATATCTCCAATTGCCGATGTTCCTGGTGGGAATGCCGTTTTCAGCAGCCGAAGGGTTGATGATCGACCTGGCCGACATGAAGCGGACGAAGAAGATGGTGAGCTGGACGGTGGCCAACATCGCGCCCTTTCAGGGGGAGTTCCTGGGCGGGCGGACACCACAGTTGCTGCTGACAGGCCGCCGTGGCCAGCTGATGTGCTTCAGCCCGTTCGATAACAATGCCGGCAACTATAACTGTTCCGTGGTCGGTAAATCGGGCGCCGGCAAAAGTGTGGCCCTACAGGAGCTCAATGAAGGCGTTGTTGCCTGCGGCGGCCGTGCACGCATCCTGGACGATGGCCGTTCGTTCGAGAGTTCCATCAAGTTGATGGGTGGTGAGGTCATCGAGTTCAGCTCGAAATCCGCACCCCAGATCAACCCGTTTGCCATGATTGATCCCGGCTATTTCGAACGCGACAACGAATATGCCGTCGACAGCTTGACCTTCGTAGGCCTCGTCATCCGTCAGATGGCGCGATCCTCAGGCGAGGTGGACGACATTGAGAAGGGAATCATCGAAGAGGTCGTTCGTGCGGTCTGGGACAAGGAGGGTCCGGCCGGCACGCCGGAGGCGGTGATGCGCATGCTCTCCGAGCACCGCCATGCCTACGCCAAGGACTTGGCGCAGATGATGGCCAGCTTCGGCAAGACCGGTACATTCGGTCGTTATTTCAACAGCGGCGCAAACATCGACCTGAGCAACCCGCTTATCGGCTTCGAGTTGAGCGAAATCAAGTCGCGCAAGGAGTTGCAGTCCATCGTCCTGATGCTCTGCATGTTCATGGTGAGCGACGAAATGTACCGCGCGCCGCGGGATATCATCAAATCCCTAACCATCGACGAAGCGTGGGACTTGCTGCAAGGCAAGGCCAGCGGCGCTTTCATCGAGGGATATGTTCGCCGGTGCCGCAAGTACAATGGCTCATTACTGACGGGTACCCAGGGGGTCGATGACTATTTCAAGACCCCGGGCGCCAAGGCGTGCTTTGAGAACTCCGACTATTTCCTGCTGATGGCGCAAAAGCCCGAGAGCATCACCGCCCTCAAGAATTCCGGGCGGATCGAAATGAATGAGCGCACGGAAATGCTGCTCAAATCCGTGAAGACCGTGGCTGGGGAGTTCGCCGAGATCGCCATCAAAGGCCCGGAGATATTCCATGTCGGCCGGCTCATCCTGGATCCGGTGGCGATGGCCACATACAGCTCCAAGGGCCCCGAGTTCGAGGAAATCCAGAAGGCAATTCGCGCCGGCGAGCCGCGCGAGAAAGCTATCCGCCGTGTTGCGGATCGGATCGAGAGGCAACGCCGTGCCGCATGATCCAGAGAGGAAGAGCGCTGCCGCCGTGGCTGGGCGGGCTCTCATGGAGGTCAGCACCACGTGGGTTGGCTTCTGGTTCGTGTTTCCGTTCATCGGCGGAACGACGGGACTGGGTGCAGTCATTCGACGG
>NZ_JAIXSV010000325.1 GCF_027484505.1 Asticcacaulis sp. | reverse complement strand
GCTCAAGCAGTTCAGGGGAATTGCCACACGATACGACAAAAATCCCCTTAACTTCCTTGCCGCTGTCAAGATTGTAGCCTCTCGCATCTGGATCAAAGCGTTATGAGTCTACGGCCTAACCAGAAGCCCATTTGTGAGGCGATTTTTATCGTGCTGTTTATTTGCTGATACTCAGGGTTCACGCCGGTGCCACTCTCTGGAACAATGGGCACCACAAAAGGTATGGCCATGAAAACAACAGAAATGAGCCAGGGCAGAAGAAAGAACAGGGCTGGCCATGTCGGCGCGTTCATGTCCTTCAACCTGCGAACTGACAAAGCAAAGGCGGGCCACACCAATAAAAGACCCGGCAACCCTGCCAGAACAAGAGCGTAGCCATATGTAGGCAGACTGAGGTTTCTAAACATCGGCACAATGAGAGTGGAAATCGCAAACACAATTAGCGACGTCGATACCATAAACAGCGCATAGGGCAGGCGCGCGGTACGCCCTTTGGTGGACAGAAGAAAACGCCACATAAAAAATCCCCCCGGTGGTTGTGACAGGTAACCTATCACTCACCGGGGGGATTTGTCATGCGTTCAGAGTAAGGCCTATTCCAGCACAAACTCGGCATTGAGCGTCATGGCGGTCGAAACCTCGCCGCCGGCAATGGCGGTATCGGACTCGGCCTTCATGGCCATGGCGCGGACCATCGGCATGGGCGGCGGCGCAGACATGGCGGCGTTTTCGTTCAGCGATTTGATCCGCGTCACCGTCTTGCCCAGCGATTTGGCATACAGCTCGGCGCGCGCCATCAGGGTCTTGGTCGCTTCGATGCGGGCCTTGTCCTCGGCAGCAGACGGGTCTTTCAGACCGAAGGAGATGCCGTCGATCTGGTTGATACCGGCCTTGACCACCGCGTCGATGGCCCCGCCCAGCTTTTTGACCTCTTCGACGCGCACGCTGATGCGATTGCTGGCCTGATAGCCGCGCAAGGTCGGCGTGCCACCGTTTTGCGGGTAGTCATAGACGGCGTTGAGGCTGAGGCCGGTCGTCTGCACGTTCTTGTCGGCAATGCCCTGCGCCTTCACGGCGGCAAAGACGCTGTTCATCTTCTGGGCGTTGAGCTTCATGGCCTCTTCGGCGGTCTTCGCCTCGGTGACCACGCCAAAGGTGATGAAGGCGACGTCCGGCGTCGAGCGCACCTCTGCCGTTTCCGACAGGGTGAGCAAGGTGCCCATTTGATGAAGCGCCATGTGTTCCGCCCTGGGCGCATCAGGGGTTTGGGCCATCACCGGCGCGGCGGCGGTCATCAGGGCGAGGGCAGCTGCGGAAACCGCGAACATCCGTTTCATAGGTGTCTCTCTTCTTTCAAAATCTGTCTGGCGGCTCAGCATGGGTCTTGATGACCCTGACAGGACCGTCACGGGGCGGAGAATGCCCCGCCTGTGTGTCAATAATCCATGTGCGCGTGTGAATGACGCATGAACCGAACTGACGATCTGGCGTCAGCTTTGTTGCTGCCGCGTCTGCATGTTGAAAATACCGGCAGAGGGCTTTAAATCGAGGCGGGAGCGTGTTAGGCACGCAACCCCTGCCTTTGGTAAGGGCGTGTAGCTCAATGGTTAGAGCCGACCGCTCATAACGGTCTGGTTGGGGGTTCGAGTCCCTCCGCGCCTACCAACCCCCTAAAGACGTCGTTATTGCCGCCGTGCCGCCGCCTTGCGGGAGGAGAAGCATTTCCTTCTCAGCCCCCGGCTTTAGCCAGACGAGGCCCCGTCAGTTTGCGCAGGCCATGGGATGATTTGCCCTCGGTCAGAGCCACCAGATTCACCCCAATCGTTCGTCATAATTCGGAATATCTACCCGCAAACCGTGGCCTCGGCGGAAGCTCAAACCTGTGCCCGATGTGATGTGCCTGAACGTGAAATTTACTCAGGCAGTTGCACACGCCGCCTAGCAGTCTCGCATCTAAGAGGCCATTCAATGTGAATTTAGTAATATAGTCAGACAAATATTGCTTGCGTCGAGGGCGGCGCCGTTGCTAGCATAGAGCCCGGTTGATGGGCACCTGCGGCCCTGCGTCGTCAGGGCCGGGTTGTCGGGTAGAGTGCGAAACGCCGTTCGGGCGCGTCTTAGCCCGGAGAGATCAGGCGGGCCTGTGTCGTATCAAAAAGCTGAAAGAGGGCAGGGTGTTACTGAAAAAGACGTATCAGGCGGCTGCGTTCGCGGCGGTGTTGAGTGCCACGCTGTCGTGTCAGGCCCAGGCGATTGAAAAGGACATCTCGCAGGGGTGGCGTTTTCATGCGGGGGATACGCCCAATGGCGCGCAAACCGATACGCCCGATAGCCAGTGGAAAACGGTCGCCGTGCCACACGACTGGGCCATCATGGACAGGGCGGATGGGCAGCCGCCGTTTGAGGCATAGGCTGTGGCTGGGCAGGATTCGGGCTATCTGCCGGGCGGGGTTGGCTGGTACAGGCGGCATATCCGGCTGGAGGCCTCGGAGGCGCAAAAGGTCGTGCGTCTGACCTTTGAAGCGATCTATATGGATGCCGAACTCTGGCTCAATGGCGAGCCTGTTGCGCGTCACCCCTATGGCTACACGGCCTTTACGCTCGATCTTACGGGTAAGCTGCGCACGGGCGACAATGTGATTGCCGTGCGCGTCGATCATAAGGACCCGTCGTCGCGTTGGTACGCCGGGTCGGGCATTATCCGGCCTGTGAGGCTGGAACTTCTCGACTGCGTCCATATCGTGCCGGACAGCGTGTTTGTCACCACGCCACAGGTCTCTGCGCGAACGGCCACGGTCTCGGTGCAGTCGCGTGTCTCTGACTGTGCCACCTCAAAGGGCGCGGTAGAGAGGGTGTGGACCCTGCGCGACCCGACCGGAAAGGTCGTGGCGCAAGCGACGCGCAAGGGAACCGCTGACGTCCGGGATCAGAGCCTGAACGTGGCCACGCCCCGCCTGTGGTCGCCCGAAACGCCCCACCTCTATACGCTGGTGCAGGCCCTGAAAGTGAATGGCGTCACCGTGGACGAAAGGCGCACGCGCTTCGGCATCCGCAACGTGACGATGGATGCGGTCAATGGGCTGCGGATCAATGGCAAGTCCTACAAGCTGAAGGGCGGCAATATCCACCACGACAACTACATGCTGGGGGCCGCCGGTTTCCCTGACGCCGACCGGCGCAAGGTCGCCCTGATGAAGGCCGCAGGCTATAATGCCATCCGCAGCGCCCATAATCCGGCCAGTCAGGCCACGCTTGACGCCGCGGACGAATTGGGGATGCTGGTCATCAATGAGGCTTTCGACAGCTGGAACCGGTCCAAGCGCGATCAGGACTATGCACGCTTCTTTGCCGACAACTGGCGCTCGGATATCGACAGTCTGGTCCTCAGCGGGCGCAACCACCCCAGTGTCATCCTGTGGAGCATCGGCAACGAAATTCCGGAGCAGGGCACGCCTCTGGGGGTGGAGACGGGTAAGGCGCTGGTTGCCCGTATCCGCGCCCTCGATCCGTCGCGCGCAGTGACGCAAGGGGTGAATGCCGACCCGCCCTTTAGCGATGCGCAATTCGCCGTGCTGGACGTGGCGGGCTACAATTATCGCGTCAACCGCTTCGACCCCGATCATAAGGCCTTCCCGGATCGTGTAATGTACACCTCGGAATCGACGCCCAAGGACGCCTTTGACTACTGGCGCGCGGTGGAAACGAAGCCCTGGGTCATCGGTGACTTCGTGTGGACCGCGGTGGACTATCTGGGGGAAACGGGTATCGGCTGGATGGGCTACAGTCAGGACTGGCAAAAGCTGGGGCCCTATCCGTGGCATCTGGCCTATTGCGGTGAAATCGACGCCACGGGTCGCAAGCGGCCGGCCGCCTATTACCGCGAAGTGCTGTGGAAGACGGGTAACACTCCGGTGTCGATGTTTGTGCGTCAGCCGGAGGGCACCGAAGACCTGCCCGACCGGCATTATTTCCCGACCACGCCGCCGCATCTCGACTGGTCTCTGGAAGACATCCACCCCAACTGGACGTGGCCCGGTCAGGAGGGCAAGCCGCTGGAGGTCGTCGTTTTTTCAGAATTGCCAGAGGTCGAACTGTTCCTCAATGGCCGCAGTCTGGGGCGCAAGGCCGTGTCGGTCGAGACGCAATACCGCGCCAGCTTCAGGGTAAGATACGCACCGGGGCGGCTGGTGGCCGTCGGGTATCGTAACGGGCGCAAGGCGGCGCAATGGGAACTGCGCACCTCCGACACGCCGGTGCAGGCGAAGGTGGTGGCGGAGCGCCGCCAACTGCGGGCCAATGGTCAGGATCTGGCCTATGTGACGGTCGAGCTGTTCGATGCGCAGGGGACGCCGGTTTACACGCAGGCTGCGGATCGTCAGGTCACGGTGCGCGTGTCGGGTGCGGGGACGCTGGCCGGTTTCGGCAACGGCAATCCCCGCGACGCCAGCAGCCTTCAGTCGGGCATACGCCACACCTTCCACGGGCGCGCCGTCGCCGTGGTGCGTGCGGGAACCGGGGCCGGTCCGGTCTGGCTCGACGTTCAGGTCGAAGGCCTTGCGCCGCAGCGGGTCGCGCTGGAAACGGTGACGCCCTGAGCTACGCGCCTTTCCCGATTCATTGGACGCCCATTTTTAACGCGTGTGTCGCCGGTTGTGCGACCCGCCTTTCATAAAGAAGGTTTTTCATGTCTCTTCACCCTCTTCGCACCGCGCTTTTACTGAGCGCCTCGCTTCTCGCGGCATCACCCCTGATGGTCGTGCCTCAAAACGCATATGCCGAGGCGGTTGCCCCGTGGATGGACCGGACGCTGAGCACCGATCAGCGCGTCGCCCTGTTGCTGGCGCAGATGACGGCGGAGGAAAAGCGGCTTCTGGTTTTCGGCTACGCCTCCGGCGATCAACTGACCCAGATCGACCCTTCCGTCATTCCGGGCCTCAACACCAGGGAAGTCGTGGCGAACGTCATACCGGGATCGGCGGGCTATATTCCAGGCATCCCGCGTCTGGGGATACCGGCACAGTTTCAGACCGATGCCTCGATGGGGGTGCGCAATCACCTTATGCCACGCACCTCCCTGCCGTCCTCTCTGGCAACGGCCGCCTCGTGGGACCCGCAGGTTACCGAGGCCGGCGGCCGCATGATTGGCACTGAGGCGCGCCTGTCGGGTTTCAACATCATGCTGGCCGGTGGCATCAATCTGCTGCGGGAACCGCGCAACGGGCGTAATTTTGAATATACGGGGGAAGACCCCTTGCTGGCGGCCGAGATGGGGGCGGGTCTGATCCGGGGCGTGCAATCCGTTCACGTCGTTTCGACCGTCAAGCATTTCTCGATCAATGCGCAGGAGACGGGCCGCACCACCCTGAGCGCGCAAATCTCGGAGCCGGCCCTGCGCATGAGCGATAATCTGGCCTTTGAGCTGGCTATTGAGCGCTCCAGTCCGGGCTCGGTCATGTGCTCTTACAACAAGATCAACGATGTCCATGCCTGTGAGAACGAGTCCCAACTGACGGATACGCTCAAGCGGGACTGGGGCTACAAAGGCTACGTTATGTCCGACTGGGGGGCCGTGCATTCAACGGTACAGGCGGCCAATGCCGGTCTGGATCAGCAATCCGGCTTCCCCTTCGACAAGCAGGCCTATTTCGGGGAGGGGCTGAAGAGGGCGCTTTTGGATGGTTCGGTTCCGGCCAGCCGTCTGGATGACATGGCCCGGCGCATCCTGTGGGCCCTGATTGACAAGGGGGTGATGGACAACCCGGTCGTCAGGGGCGAGATCGACTTCGAAGCCCACCACAGGATCGCGCAAACCGCCGCCGAAGAGTCGCTGGTGCTTTTGAAAAACGACAAGGCCCTGTTGCCCCTGTCGGGTCAGAAGCGCATTCTGCTGGTCGGTTCCTACGCGGACAAGGGCGTGCTGGCCGGTGGTGGCTCCTCCAGCGTCTCACCCGTAGGCGGTAATGCGGTGCCGGGTCTTGAGCCCAAAGGCTGGCCGGGGCCGGTGGTCTGGCAGCCCTCGTCACCGCTCAAGGCCTTACAAGCACGCCTGCCGAAATCGCGGATCAGCTATCTTTCCGGGGACGATCTGAACGCGGCGGCCCGCGCGGCGCGGTCGGCCGATGTGGTGATTGTGTTCGTCCATCAGTGGGCGGGCGAAGGCTTTGACGTCTCTCTCGATCTGAACGGTCAGCAGGATGAACTGGTGCGCGCGGTGGCCAAGGCCAATCCCGACACCGTCGTCGTTGTCGAAAGCGGCGGTCCCGTCTTCATGCCGTGGAAGGACGAGGTGCGCGCCATTCTGAGCGCCTTCTATCCCGGTGCGCGCGGCGGTGAGGCGATCGCCCGCGTCCTGAGCGGTGAGGTCAATCCGTCGGGGCACCTGCCCCTGACCTTCCCAGCCTCGGAGGCGCAATTTGTGCATCCGGCTCTGCCGGGCGGCGACCTGCCGCCCAATTCCAGCTTCACCGTGCGGTACACGGAAGGCGCGGCGGTGGGCTATAAGTGGTTTGATCTGAAAGGCTACACGCCGCTCTTTGCCTTCGGGCAGGGGCTCAGCTACACGACCTTCCGCATGGACGGGCTCAAGGCTCGGGCGGTCGCGGGGGCCGGGGAGCGGCTGGCGATTGACTTCACGCTCTCCAATACGGGTGCGCGCGAAGGCAAGGCGGTGGGGCAGGTCTATGTGGCGGCCCCGAAAAGCGCCGGCTGGGAGGCGCCGCGTCGTCTGGTCGGGTTCCGCAAGCTGTCCCTGTCGAAAGGGCAGTCGCAGACGGTCAGCCTCACGGTCGATCCGCGGCTTCTGGCCGTCTTTGACGAGGCCACATCGGAATGGGTGATCGCGCCGGGAACCTATGAGGTGCAACTGGGGGCGGCGTCGGATGATATTCTCACACGGGTCAATGTCACCCTTGCGGCCCGGCGGTTTGCCGCGCGTCACGTAAAGACAGTGCCGTAGAGTCGAATGTTTTAGAGGGGGATGATTTTTGATGGAATCGTTCGGTTTCAGAAACCACAGATTGCACAGATTGCACAGATTATCCGTGCTTGTGTCACACGCACAGGCGCGTAGCGTCTATCTGTGAAATCTGTGGTTTAAACCCTTTCAATGCATGGTGCCAGGTTACCTATGAGAGGTCGATATGGGCTTGGATCATCCGGCTTCGATCTGATCTAGTCATCCTGACGCAGAAGGGATGTCCCGACGCTGCGGTTTGACCATACGGCGTGCAGAAGGATAGCCCCTCCGGCGCAGGCACTGGTCGCCAGACTGGCCAGCACAAAGGGCAGGGGCGTCAGGGGCACATGCGCCGCGAACGTCCCCAGCCACTTTTGCAGGACGAACCCGGCCAGCGGCCAGGCGGCGATATTGGCGATCAGCAGGGGCAGCCAGAAGGGTCTGAGGCGCTGCCTCAGAAGATCGCCGAAATGCGCCCCCAAAGCCTTACGGATCGCCAGTTCCCGGCTCTGATGGCGGGTCAGGAAGACGCACAGCCCCATCAGCCCCAGAGCCGAGAGGACAATGGCGGCGGCGGCGACAAGGCGGCTGACGGCCACCTGCTGATACAGATCGTGATATTGCGAGGTCAGATAGTCCCGAAACGCTTGCCGGGCAATGGGTTCGGTCCCGCCAGTGTGACGCAGCCACACCTGATCAATCTGTCTCAGGGTTTCAGCCTCGCCCTGCGGTTTGACGCGGATGCTGAAATGCGTGAAAAACCGGTCGAAGCCGTCAAACATCATGGGGGGGACGGCATAATGAACGGTAGAAAAGCGGATATCCGGCACCACACCGATAATACGTGACCGCATATGCGTGCGGTCGGTTTCGTATTCGAGCGTTTGCCCCAGCGCCTTCTGAGCGGACGCGAAGCCGAGGGCGCGCACAGCGGTCTCATTGATAAGGACGTCTCTGGGCGCAATAATCTCGGAAAACGTACCGCCCAAGCCGCGTCCGGCGCTTAGCTTAATGCCATAAACGTCGAAAAAGTCAGGCGAAACCGAGTTTCGGGTAAAGGACAGAACCCGTCCGTCCTTGCCCTTCACCAGAGCGGGCCGCACAAAATTGGAGGTCGGGGCTCCGAAGGCTTCAGCCACACCGGCCACCCCGTCCATCTGCTCGATTTCGTTAAGAAAAGCCCTGTTTATCCAAGGGTTGTCATTGCGAGGCACGATGTACAGATGATCTCCGTCAAACCCCGGCGCGTTGTAAAGGGCATAGTCCCATTGCCGCGAGACGACCTGTGCGGCGATCAGCAGGCTGATGACCAGCGTAAACTGTGTGATGATCCATCCCTGCCACCTTTGCGGCGGCCGTGTCCGCATCCTGGCCCGGCGCACCGCCGAAGGGGCGGTGACGATAATCGCCGGCAGCAGGGCCGACAGCACGGCAAGCGCAGTGGTGATCAGGGCCATAATCGCTATCAGGCTTAGCGGGGAGGTCCACAGCTTCAGGTCCAGATTAAGGCTATGGTTCAGATAGGGCAAAAGGCGCTCGGTCAGGGCCAGTGCCACCAGAAGGCTGATCAGGTGCACGATCAGACTTTCGCGCAGGACGGTGGCCAGAAGCTGCGCCCGACCGGCCCCCAGTGCCGACAACAAAGCCATTTCGGCCCCGCGCTCATCGGTTTCCGCCAGCACAAGCCCCGCATAGTTGGCGCAGGCAATCGACAGGATAACCGCGGCAACCAGCGACAGGGCCGCAAGCGTATCCACGTGTCCGCGCGCCTTCATCTGAAGGTCACCGCGTTCGTGCAGGTGCAGGTCTTTGAGGGCAATCAGTTCGTAACTGACGGGGATGTTGTTTGGTCCCTGCCAGTTCTGGTGTGTGAGCCGGCTGAGGGTTGGAGCCACCGTCTCCGGTCGGACGCCGGGGGCCATCTTCACATAGGTATAGCAGATACCCCACAGATAGCTGGGGTTGGCGTCATGCAGCGACAGCACGCTGTAGGCAGAGTGCCCGGAAACGAAAAGTTCGCGGTCCAGATGCGTATTGGACGGAAAATCCTTCAGTATCGCCGTGACACGCAGACGCTGGTTGTCCCGCGTGGTCAGGGTGCGGCCGAGCGCGTTCTGATCCCCGAAATAGGCTCTGGCCATGCGCTGAGTCAGCACGACGCTGCCCGGCTCGCTCAGCGCGGTCTTCAGGTCTCCGGCGACGGCGGGCAGGTCAAGGACCTCGAACAGGTTGGAGTCGGCCCAGAAAAAACGCTCGCGTGCGATGCGACGCGGCGTCGAAAAAGCCCATTCAACGGGCAGGAGACGCGCCACCTGCCGGGCTTCGGGAATATCCGACCGCATCCAGCGGGCCACGCCAGCGGGGGTGATGTCGCTGGGCACCAGAGGCTTGTTTTCCAGCCCGTACAGGGCCGACACCAGATAGACGCGGTCGGAATCGCCGATAAAGCGATCAAAACTCAATTCGCTGCGGATAAACAGGCCGACGATCAGGGTCAGGGTCAGCGCGAGGCCCGTTCCGGCGATCATCAGGGCATAGACGCCCCAGCGCCGCGTCACGCTGCGCAACACATAACCGAAGTCGCGTTGGGCCTGCCTCATGCCAGACGTCGGGTTGAAAGATGAATGCGGCCATCGTGCATTTCAACCACCCGTCCGGCGCGGTCGGCCTGACGGGGGGCGTGCGTCACGATGACCAGCGTGGTGCCGCGGCTGTTGAGTTCCGCCAGAATACCCAGAACCTGAGCGGCGTTTTGGGAGTCCAGACTGCCCGTCGGTTCGTCGGCCAGCACGATCTGCGGGTCGCCCACGATGGCGCGGGCAATGGCGCAGCGCTGCTGCTGCCCGCCTGACAATTCGCGCGGCAGATGGTCGGCCCGGTGCGCCAGACCGACCTTGTCCATGGCGCTCAGTATCCGTTCGTTTTCGTTTTTCAGATGATCACGCCGATAGCGCAGCCCCAGCCGGATGTTTTCAAACACCGTCAGGTGGTCGATCAGGTTGAAGTTCTGGAAGACGAAGCCGATGCGCGAGGCCCGCAACTGGGCCCGTTCACGCCCCGACATCTCGGCGACGGATTGGCCGTCAAAGCGATATTCGCCCTGACTGGGGCTTTCCAGCGTGCCGATAATATTGAGCAGGGTGGATTTTCCGCTGCCCGAAGGCCCGACAATGGCGACAAACTCACCCGCCTCAATGTCCAGACTGACGCCGCGCAGGGCATTCACCGGCCGCGCATTTTCGGCATAGGTATGATGGATGTGGGAGAGCTGGATCAGCGGCATGCGGTCTATCCGGTGACCGGGAAGGTGAAGGCAAATACGGTAGAGGCGGACGGCTCATCGAGCAAACCGAGATTGCCGCCGTGCGCCAGCGCGATCTGACGGGCCAGGTTGAGGCCCGTACCGGACCCGTGCGGCTTTGTGGTGGTGAAGGTCATGAACAGTCCGGCCCGCACGCTTTCGGCAATGCCTTCGCCATTGTCCGCGATGCGAATGACCACATCGTGAGGCGTGTGGGAGACCTGAAGACTGACCTGACGCGCACCGGCATTGGACTCGGTGGCTTCGACGGCATTGGTGATGATATTGATCAGGGCCTGACCGACCTGCGCCTCATCCAGTGCCACCCAGGGCACGCCCGCCTCGATCTCAAGGTCAAAGCGGATGCCGGCCATGGCGGGATTGCGCGTGAAAAAACTGAGCACATCCTCGACCAGACGGCCGGGATGCACCGGCTGCAACTGCGGCGCGGGTAAGCGCGCCAGCGCGCGATAGGCGTCGATAAAGCGGGTCAGGCTGGCCGAACGGCGCGACAGGGTGGTGAGGGCGTCGCGCGCGTGGTCGGCGGCTTCGCCTGACATCGGGCTGAGATAGTC
>NZ_JAIXSV010000254.1 GCF_027484505.1 Asticcacaulis sp. | reverse complement strand
TGGGTGTCCGGCCTGACCTCGGCCTTCCCGCACGAATCCGTCATGCTGGTCAAGGCGCTGGAAGCCGGTGACACCCGGACGGCGCTGGAAATCTACCGCTGGTTCCTGCCGCTGCTGCATCTTGATGCCGAGCACGATCTGGTTCAGTCGATCAAGCTGGCTGAGCAGGTCATGGGCCGCGGCTCAGAGCGCGTGCGTATGCCACGTCTGCCACTCATCGGTGAGCGCCGCGCCCAGATCATCAAAATGGTCGAAGACGCTGCGGCCTCGCGCCCGTCGCTGAGCATCAACAAGGCGGCGTAAGCCCCCATCTCCAGACAACTCACTGCCCTCTTTACCCCTACTCCCTTCAACAGGGCGTGGGGTTTTGGCTTGTGTGGCTCCTGACAGAGCGCAAAAAAAAAGCGCCCACCGCAGATTGATACGCGGTGGACGCTTAAGGTGGGCGGTTCTGAACGCGGGAGGGGGGGTACAAACGTGCCAAACCGCCGTTGGTAAGCCGGGCCCGGAGCAATGATCGCCGGAGAACGTCGTCATTCCGGCCCCGCACCCTCTAAACCATTCTCAGGCGATCGCGTCAAGTATATATTATACGATTTTTGCCATTATTTGTCTGTTTTATTGGGCTTGGCGCGTTTTACCGGACTTAAGATAACCGTCGCCCCACCCGATGGGGCCAGAGTCAACGACAGGGATTGAGTGCGATCGGTTTTGGCCTCAGACGTCACCAGTTGCGTCGGCGTAGCGCCATCCTGCCACAGGCGCGCCTGATGGGCCCCCTCTTTGAGGAAATCGAGCGGCAGGCGGATCGTGCGCCCCTCTTCATTGGTCATGGCCCCGATGTACCAGTTCTCCCCCTTGCGACGAGCCGTGACGATGAATTGACCGATATCGCCCTGAAGAACGCGGGTTTCGTCCCAGCTCACCGGCACTTTCTGGATAAAATCCACCCCGTCTTCCCAGCTTCCGTCAGTCTTTTTATAAGCCTGCGGGGCATCCGACACCATGACCAGAGGGCTGTCATAGACGACATACATGGCCACGCCATGACCACGGGTCGTCTGGGTCTGAGGGCGGTTTTCGTGGATCACAAAGGTCTGCGTCGTGCGGTTGACAAAGCCGCCCGGCGTATAGTCAATCGGGCCCAAAATCATGCGCGTGAACGGCAGGGTGACATTGTGGGTGGCCGTGATGCGGCTTGTCCACTTGTTGTATTCCGCCCCCAGAACGCCTTCCTGAGTGATATAGTTTGGATAGGTCCGCACCAGTCCGTTAGGGGCATAGGCCCCGTGCAGATCAACCAGAAGCTTGTGCTGAGCGGCCGTGGACAAAACGCGGTGGAAGTAATCGACAATCTCCTGATCCGAACGGTCCATGAAGTCGATCTTGACGCCTGCAACGCCCCATTTCTCATAGGCGGCAAAGGCTTCGTCCAGTTGCCAGTCGAGTTGCTGCCACTGCAACCAGATCATCACGCCGATCCCGTTCGCCTTGGCGTATGTAAGGATGGCGGGCATATCGACAGCCGCAATCGGCTTCGTGACATCCGATCCCGGTTTCGGACGCGTCGAAGACCCCGTGTACCAACCTTCGTCGATCAGGATGTAGTCAAGACCCATGCTTTTGGCAAAGTCGATGTAGGCCTTATAGGTTTCGGTATTGATGCCAGGATTGGCGACTGGCGCATTAAAGCCGTTCCACCAGTCCCAGGCGCTTTTGCCGCCCTTGATCCAGCTTGTGTCGGCGATTTTCGACGGTGCCGCCAGCGTGGCCACAAGGTTTGAGGCCACCAGATCGCGAGCACTGTCGCCCAGCATGACCACGCGCCACGGCGTCTTAAAGTCCTCTTTGGCGGCTGAAATCCTGGCCACATAGGGCCTGATCATATCGGCATCAAGGCGCGGCGGCAGTTGCACCGCCACCCCCAGACCACTGTCGCCCTTGCGCGTATAATAACTGGCCGGAAAGTGGGTTACGTCCGACTCAGCCAGAGCAAAGGTCGTCTCTCCAGAGCCCGTCTTACAGACCAGCGGCGAGTCGAACAGATTATGCTCACGGATCGCTGACGCCTTGACCGGGTCAAACTCGCCTTCGTGGGCGTTGTGATACTTACCGAGGTTCAGCCCCCAGCAGTCGTAATTTGCAGGAAAGGCAAACTCGGTGCGCTCCCCATAGATGCCCACCTCGGCATATTCGGCCTGTGCGGGCAGGACATAACGGACCGCGGCTCCGGTATCATAGGCGCGCACCACCACATCCAGTCGGCGCGGACCATTAGCTTCGCGCAGGCTGAGGGTCAGTTCACGGTAGTGGTCCGGGGCAGTAGCGGCCTTACCAACAACGATCGAATAGACCTCATTGACCTCACGAGTGCGGCTTTCGGTGACAACGAAGCCTTGATTGCCGAACCCCTGAAGGTCCGTGCGCAGCCCCAGTGCCGACGGGGCGATGATGGTCTGGCCCTTATAGGCGAGGCTCCAGCTAGGCAGCCCGTTTGTCGATTTGTCGAGGGTAATTTTCACCTGCCCATCGGGAGAGACCGCCTCATAGGTTTCGGCCCCGGCAGAGGTCGCGACAGCGGTTGCCGTCAAAGACAGCAGAAGAAGCAGAGAACGATGCACGTGAGACCCCTAGCAGTATGGACGAAATGGCGAAAAGAATATACCGTATACGAAAAAGCCTTGTAAAGCCACGAACGGAGCCCTTGTGATGCGCAAACGATTTTTAGGTCTATCTGTGGCGTTCACCCTGTTACTGCCCGTGTCTCAGGCTCTGGCGAAACCGCCAGAGGGCGGCTGGGTTTTCGACAGCTCACCCGACTATCCGGATTTTACGCGTGTCATCATCAAAGAGACAGGCGGTAAGCTGACGGGGGTGATCACCTCCCGCTGGTATGGCGACCTGCCTATGCAGGATCTGCGTGCCGAAGGCGATACCCTCGTCTTCAAAATCAACAACGGCAATCCGCGCGTGACCCCGACCGACATCGCCATCAAGGCCGAGGGCATGTTGATCCGCATGACCGGCAAACTGTGGTATCAGAGCTTCAACCTCACCGCACACAAGGGCTCAAAGCGTGAACTGAAGGCCCTCGATTTCCCCACCTATCCTTTGCCGCCCCACCGCATCGTCCCGCAAAAAGCCTTGGCGCCGACCCCACCTATGGGATGGAACTCGTGGAACAGGTTCAATACCGATATTGACGATAAGACCGTTCGTGAAATTGCCGATGCACTGGTCAGTAGCGGGCTGAAGGATGCAGGCTATGTCTACGTCAATATTGATGACGGCTGGCAGGGGAAGCGTGATACCAATGGCGTGCTACAGCCCAATGCCAAGTTCCCAGACATGAAGGCACTGGCCGACTACGTCCATTCCAGAGGTCTGAAGATCGGCATCTATTCCTCGCAGGGACCGAAGACCTGCGGGGGCTATGAGGGCTCGTACGGCCATGTCGAACAGGACGCGCGCACCTTTGCCGACTGGGGTATCGATTATCTGAAATACGATCTCTGCTCTGGCGAGGCCTTTTACCATACCAGAGAAACCGTCTACGCCACCTATCAGCAGATGGGCGAGGCGCTGGCGGCGACCGGCCGCGATATTGTCTTCAGCCTGTGCCAGTACGGGCGTTTCGATGTCGGATCATGGGGGCGTGACGTCGGTGGCCACCTGTGGCGCACCACAGGCGATATTGAGGACAATTACGCACGTATGGCGTGGATCGGTTTTGATGCCAATGGCAAGCCCAATCACACCGGTCCGAATGGCTGGAACGATCCGGACATGCTCGAAGTCGGCAATGGCGGCATGACAACGGATGAATACAAGACCCATATGTCGCTGTGGGCCCTGATGGCTGCGCCGCTGCTGTTGGGCAATGACGTGCGCAGCATGACCCCCGAAACCGTGGCTATTCTGAGCAACCGTGATGTCATCGCCATCGATCAGGACATAGCCGGTGTGCAGGGGCTGCCGGTGAAAAAGGACGCTACCCACGAAATCTGGACCAAAAAACTGAGTGACGGCGCCACCGCCGTCGGCCTGTTCAACCGCTCTGACAGGCCGATCACCCTGTCGGGTGAATGGGCGCAGATAGGACTTGGCGGCGCGTCCGAAGTGCGTGACCTGTGGACGCACACCAATACCCGTTCAGACAAAGCTTACAGCTACACCCTCCCCGCTCACGGTGTGGTCATGCTCAAGGTGCGGTAGGGTCCACACCGCACCCCGACCCCACATCATCCGTGTGGGCCGGGGTGGGTAGCATCTACTTGACCTCGATCAGGTACTGGTAGAAATAGCCGGTCAACCGGTTCCAGTAGTAGGGCTGGTTCACATTGTGCGGTGTGTTAGGCAGGATGACCAGATCGTGCGGCTTGCCCGCCGCGGTCAGAGCCGCCGACAGGCGCAAGGTGGCGGCCACCGGCACGTTGTCATCAATGTCGCCATGAATCAGCATCAGATGCCCTTTCAGATTACCCGCCACCGAGATATTGGAGTTCTTCTCCCACGTGGCGTCGTCGGCATTGCCCATGGTGGTTTCCGGCCACCACGCCTTGTCCAGCCTCAGATCGTGATTGCCAGATGACGCCACGCCGACCTTATAAAAGTCAGGACGTCTGAGAACGAACCGCGCCGTGTCATAGCCACCGGCCGAACCGCCATAGACACCGACGCGGTCCAGGTCGAAGTACAGGTACTTCGCTTTCATAGCCTTCAGGACTCGGATATGGTCGTCAATCCCGACCTCACCCAAATTCTGCCACGCGGGCATACGGAAGGCCTTGCCACGCTGAGAGGTCCCCTTACCGTCGATAATGACGACAATCGCCCCGAACTGCGCCAGCGCCGCCAGATTTGTGGGGACATTGCCGCCATAGGTTTCGGCAAAGCGGTGCGTCGTTGGCCCCGTATAGACGTTCTCGATTACGGGATAGGTTCGGGTCGGGTCAAAATGGGCCGGACGATAGATGGTGCCATAAAGCTTGGTCTTGCCGTCTTCGGCCGTCGTTTCAAACACTTCGGGCAGGGTGAAGCCCGCAGCCAGCAGGGCGGAATGGTCGGCGCGCCCCAGTTCAAGCACGATCACACCGTCCGACGCGCGGCGCAGGACGGTGCGCGGTGGTTCTGAGGGGGTGGACATGCGATCGATGATCCACTCTCCGTCTTCGGAGACGGTTGTGTCGTGATCCAGCGGTTCCGGTGTCAGATTGACGATCTTCCCGTCGAGCATAACCTTGTACAGACTGCGGAAATAGGGATTTACGCCGGTTTCCCGACCAATACCTGTGATCAGGATCGGCCCGCCCTTGGCCACATGCGAAATGCTGGTTACCTCCCACTCGCCCTTTGTCAGGGCCTTACCGCCGGAAGGATTGTCACCGTTCTGCAGGAAATAGAGTTGCGCCCAGTTGCTGCGCTCGGAAATGATCAGATAACCGCCCAGTTCGGGGGCCGCACGCATAGCCGTAGACGTCACATAGACGTTTGGTGACAGGGCTTCGCGCACCCGCACCTGTGTCTTACCCGTGGCGGGATCCGCCTCAAAAAGTTTGACCTCGGTATAGCCGCGCGCCTGCCATTCATAGACGATCTTCCCGGCCTCGTTGAACCACAGGTTCGGGTCCCCTGGCCACAGCAAGGACTGCGCGGGCAGGTCCGGCAGGGTCAGAGCAGGCTTTCCTTCAAGTGCCTTCGCCGCGTCGATGACCACCGGATAGACCTGCGGCACGTCCTTCGCACCCGCGTTTGGGTAAACGTAGCTGAACGTGCGCGGGAAGTGGCTGCCCGGCGGATTGGGCTGAACCGCGTGCCAGATATAGCTGCCGTTGCGATCCAGACGATAGGTCAGAAGCCGCTTGGAGTCGCCCGACCACTGCACAGACACGCGCATGTCGGGCGTTTCAGAATTGGCGGCCACGATGTCACCCAGTTGCGGATAGTTCTGGCCATAGCGGCGGTCATAAACGCCATCCGTAGTCACGGCCGTTTCGCGGCCCGTCGCCACCTCAACCAGCCACAGATTGTAGTTACGTGAAATGACCCGATACTTACCATCGGGCGAAAGGACACCCGTCTCTTCCGGGACCCTCTCGGCGGCGGAAAGCTTGCCTGTGGTTCGCTCATAGCGCCATTCGCGACCGGCCGCATAAAAGGTCAGGATGTCTTTGTCCCTGTCATATTGCGAGGGCGAAACCTCGATGCCGCCGTCAGTCTTTAGACCCTGTGCCGCCAGAAGTGGGGTCAGCGTGGCCTCCGTGGCCAGTTCGCTGACTCCCGACGTTTTCAGATCCACACGCCAGATGCGCCCTGCCCCTTTTGCGCCGGTGCGATAAATCACGCCCTGACCGTCGGCCGTAAATTTGGCGCGCAGATCGAGGTCCGTGATCAGCGCGCGGACATTGGCCGCTGAAAACCGCTCCGCCTGAACGCGCGCACTGGTGGGGACACCAAAGACCTCACTGACGGCAGTTGGACCTGAAGGGGTGGGCACCGTCTGAGCAGGGGCCGCAACCGGCAAGGCAAAAGCACAAAGCGCCGCAACCGACGCAAAGGCGGTCAGGCGCGAAGAACGCAAAGACATGAGTAATTCCTTAGAGGATAGAAGTCATTCGACGATCGAAACGGTAACGGTAAGCTCGCCGGCATTGTCGGCAAAAATATCGTCGTTCAGACCAAATTGCAGCTTTTCAGCGTTGGCCGGCACGGTTACCTCGAAGGCCTCACCTACCGAAAATGGCCGGGCAATCAGATGACCTTTGGCGTCGGTAAACACCCCGATCAACGCATTGAGGTGTACGGGGTAGGACGCCGGATCAATGAACCGCGCGGGAAAGATGGACCCCGAACCGCCCACCTGATCGGTAGCGATAAAGGAGTCCTGACCGGCAGGGCCGAATTGCAGGCCGCCGGGAATGGTCGAAGTGCCACCTGTGGCCGTAATCCGCAGGGTTTCTCCGACCGCAAACTTCAACCCCTTCACTTCGACCGGCTTTGTGCCGTCATTGCGACCGAAAGGGATGTTTGGATTTGCCTTCTGGCTCCAGGGCATGGACGTACCCGGCACCGTAACGGTGACCGGCTCAGCCGCCTCAGAAGCCGGACAGAAGATGAGTGCACACCCTGTGATCAGACTTGCTAACCGCTTCATGGTTTGTACCCATTCCCATTTTTGTTCCGTAAGGCAGCCCACCGATACCTCCTGCCGACGAGAGGAAGCCATGAAACGGAGATTATGTCAAATACGTTATACGATATACCGAACGATTGACAGTCATGTATCAGAAGGCTCATAGTGGGCGGGTTCGACTGCATCGGAAATAAAGCCATGAACGTCAAAGGTATATACAGGCTGGTCATTGTGGGCGGCGGGACGGCAGGCTGGATGGCCGCCGCGGCCCTGCGCCGCAGTTTCTCCGCCCTGCCCTATACGGTGACGCTGATCGAGTCGGACGAAATCGGTACAGTCGGCGTGGGCGAAGCGACGATACCGCCGATGATCCAGTTCAACGAGATGCTGGGCCTTGACGAAAACGCCTTTATGAAGGCGGTCAACGGCACGTTCAAACTGGGCATTCGCTTCAAAGACTGGTCAGCACCGGGCAGTGACTATTTCCATCCGTTTGGCGTCTATGGCGTTGATATGGGTGGTCTGAACTTCAACCACTACTGGATGCGCTACCAAAAGGCCGGCGGCTCTGCGGATTTTGGCCTGTTCAATCCGCAAACCCTGGCCGCGCGTGCCAACCGTTTCGGGCGAATGAAGGAGATCAACCCCAACGTCCCCGCGGTCAATTACGCCTTCCATTTTGACGCCTCCCTTTACGCCCGCTACCTGCGCGAAGTCTGTGAGCAGCGGGGGGTGGTGCGCCGTGAAGGCCGCATTACCGAGGTGCAGCAAAACCCGGACAATGGCGATGTCACCGCCGTTGTTCTGGCCAGCGGTGAGCGTATTGAGGGGGACCTGTTTATCGACTGCTCCGGCTTCCGCGGCCTGTTGATCGAACAGACACTCAAAAGCGGTTATGAAGACTGGTCCAAATGGCTGCCCTGTAACCGCGCCGTGGCCGTTCCGTGCGATAAGGTCGATCCGCTGACGCCCTATACCACATCCACGGCGCGCGAAGCCGGATGGCAGTGGCGCATCCCTCTTCAGCACCGCACCGGCAACGGCTATGTCTTCTGCGACAGCTATCTGAGCGAAGAGACGGCCTCGGACCTGCTCATGCAACGCCTTGATGGCAAGGCACAGGCCGAGCCGCGCGTGATCCGCTTCCAGACCGGCCACCGCAAGCAGATGTGGAACCGCAACGTCATCGCCATGGGTCTGGCCTCAGGCTTTCTGGAGCCACTGGAATCGACCTCCATCTGGCTGGTGCAGGAAGCCATCGCCACGCTTCAGCTTTATTTCCCCAGAGGCGGCATCACCGATACGGCCCGCGCCTGCTTCAATCGGGCCATGCTGGACGCCTATACCAACGTCAAGGACTTCCTGATCGCCCACTATAAGGTGACCACGCGCGAAGACACGCCGTTCTGGGCCTATTGCAAGCATATGGACATTCCCGACAGCCTGCAATTCCGCCTCGACAGCTTCCGCGAACACAATCAGCCGCTGATCCGCCCGCAGGAACTGTTCAAGGAGGCAAGCTGGTTTGCGGTGCTCGCCGGGCAAGGCCTGATGCCGCAGTCTTATCACCCCGGAGCGGATCTGATGCCCGAGGATGAATTCCGCTGGCGGATGCAAAAGGTTCGCGAAGGTACGTCCGGTCTTATAAATATGATGCCGGGCCACGAAACCTATATTGCAAAGGCCTGCGCTTCTCCTCAGTTCGTCAACGTCTAAAGTTTTATCCCAACCTTTGGTGTAATCGGGATAGGGGCCGGTCAGGCTGACCGGACCCCTCCCACACCACCCGGCATGCGGGTCCGCACCGGGCGGTTCGAAGAGTTGAGGTCTCACTACGCCCACTTGATCCCGTCGCGTGCAGTCGGTTTCATTGCTGTCGACTGTCTGACAAGGCTTCACCTTGCCATCAGCCGACCGCCCCACTTGCGTGAGCATCTGATGCAGTACCTTCCACATCGACGGGGAGCAGACACTCCCCTTCGTTCGGCCCTTCAAGATGGCTACGCATCTTTACGATGGCCTTTGCTGACTTCTCGCTCCGCTTCCGTCCGCAAGGCCTTTCTCGTCACCCTTTCAGGCACAAGGCGATATCTCCCCAGGTAAGAACGCTCTCCGTCACTGCACGACCGCAGAATTTACGCCACTTCCCCTTGATCACGAAAGCTTCGCGATTACGTGCCCGCTCGCCTTGGGTTACAGCGCCTCATATCCTGTTCTTGTTCATCGGCCCGCAGCTTCGCTCCACGCTTCCTCCCCACATTCGTTAGCCATCATGCAGTTGCGCTTCACTTCGTTCGCTGTGATCAACTTACGGTGGGACTTACACCCACAAGAGAACGCCCATGCTGGGCGCACACGAAAAATCCCCACTGCTTCCAGTGGGGATTTTCTTTGCGATCAACCCGGGAATCGAAGCGGGTTTCAATGTGTCGAATCGAAATCCGGTTCAAGCGGGTCAGGATCAGTAGCGGAAACGGGCACCGATCTGAATAGTCCGGGCCTGAACACGCAGCCCCATCGGGACGAGGTTGTCTTCACCCCAGTACCGCTTGGTATTGTTTTCAAGCAAGTTGGTGCCTTCAACACTTAGCGTCAATTGACGGATGGGCGTCCATGTGAGAGACGCATCGAGGCGTGACGTTGGATCGACGTAAAGCGAGTAACGTCCCTGATCGTAATCAAGCACCGCGCTGTCACGGTACTTATCACGGTAGTTATAAGCGATACGCGCGCCTAATTGTGGCGTTTCATAATACAGCGCAACATTGTAGGTATATTTGGAGTTGCCCACAGCGTTGTAGTCGCCGAGCCCCGTATCATTAAGGTAGGGATAGAGAATCTCTGCCTTGTCGTTGTAGGTGGCATTCAAGCTGGCCCCAAAGTTCGCCCACTTGCCCGGTAAAAAGTCGAAGAAACCCTGAGCGGCAAATTCATAACCCTGGAATTCACCCGGACCCGCGTTCACCGGCCGGTCCACAGTCCAAAGCCCTTCATAGCCTGGAACTGGTACATTCACCTCATGCACCCACGTGATGAAGCCGTCAGGTTTCTTCAGATAGGTCGCTAATGACACTAGGCCAGAGCGTCCAAAATAGTATTCAAGTGATGCGTCGTAGCTGGTTTCGTGGTTTGGCAAAAGAGCCGCATTACCACCCCATCCACACCGGCAATCATTGTTGAGAGACATCCAAGACGTGGCCTCTCCGAAACCGGGCCGCTGGACATTCTCGGTATAGGCCAAGCGCAACTGTAGCTTAGGCGTGAAATGAATGACGGCTGTCGCACTGGGTAGCGCATCCGAGTAGTCAATGGGGGCAACGACAGGCTTTGCGGTCGGAGAGTTTCGTGTGGTGCTGCTTCCCCAAGTGTGTGTGTTGCGGACCCCGATCACACCATCGACTGGAATACTGGCGATATTGAATCCATAGGTGAATTGCGCATACACAGCTGCGGTTTTTTCAGTTGCTTCAAATGAGCCAAACCCGGTTTCTGTCGTCACAACAGAATCGCCCCAACCGCCCGAGCCCCCTGAACCTGACACTTTATTCGGATCTGTGGCATAGGCACGGATGGCATCAAAATTGTCGATGATGCTGTTAAGATTCAGACGATACCAGGTAGGAGAGTCAAAGCCTGGCACTTTGATGGAGACAGCGTCAAGGGCATTGCCGCTAGGAAAGTTCGTAAGCTTGACGGCTTTGGCACCTACGAAATTCGCAAAGCGATAGCCGTAAGCGCGACTGGTCGAACGATCGCTGTGCCGCAGACCAAACTGAAAGTTTCGGAATAACTTGTCATCGCTGGCTCGATAGCTTGCATTGGCCTGCCAAACAACCTCTTCGCTCTCTTCAAAGCTCTTGCCATTCTCAAACTCACGCATAAAGTAACTGCTTGAGTCAGCAAGGTTGACGCCCGTGTATTCAACATACGGCGCACCTTCGATCGTCTTATCCGAGTCCATGTCCACGTAGAACGAAGTGGCATTGGTGAAGCGAATGGTTTGACGGTACCACTGCATATCTGTGCGGTTATCATCCTTGTACACACTCGCGTTCAGGTTCCAGCGATCTGTATTATAATTGACTTCGAAATTGAGACGACGATTTTCATTGGTGATAGCCTGATCGTTTGCCCACGGACCGATTGGCAGATCAGTGCCCGAAAACGTTGCTGACTTAAGCGAACGACCGTCCGGCATGAGTGTGATATTGGATATCTTCACATTGGCAATGTCCTTCAGGCGTGCCTCCAGGACATCCATCTGACGATGCTCTTCCGAATCAAAGCCGGATGCTTCAACGAGGAAACTGAGCTTGTCGTTTACCTTCCACTGCAAGGCTGCGTTGTAAGAGGGACGCTCGACAAATCCGCGTTCAACGCCGTAGCGCATCTTATAAACGCCTACGATTGTCTTTTTATCCGCAGGCAGGGCCGCAAGCTCGGCGCCCCAGAATTCACGTGGCGTTTCATTTTCGATATACTGTTCGCCATAGTTGTTTTTCTGGTACGAAAGATTTAACAGAAACCCGAACTCACCGGCATCCGTCAAAAAACGATTTGCAACCAAAGCGCTGTAATACGGGCTCTCGGTGTCGCCAACATTACTATAAACACGGCGGGCACTGCCGGCAAAGGTCCAGCCTTTCGGCAGATCAAGGGGACGACGTAGATCAACATTCACCGTTCCGGCAATGCCGCCTTCTACCTGATCCGCCGTTCGCGTTTTGTAGACCTGTACGGATTTCAAAAGTTCCGCTGGAATATCATTCAGCGATGCGGCACGCCCTGTCCCGGAAGACGTAGCATTTCCGTTCAGGGTTGTCTGAATGTCTGTCATGCCTCGGATAGCGACACTGCCGCCTTCACCACGCTCACGGGTAATCTGGACGCCGGTCACCCGTGAAATAGCCTCAACAACGTTGTTATCCGGAAGCTTGCCGACATCCTCCGCATCGATCGCTTCAAGGATCTGCCCCGCTTTTCGCTTCTTTTGAGCGGCGGATTGCAAGCTCTTGCGCAGGCCCTTGACGATGACGACGGTTTCCTTGTCATCATCAGCCTGAGGTGTTGTCGGTTTGTCATTTGCGTTCTGCGCCAGCGCGGGCGTGCAGTACATAACTACGGCCAGCCCGGTTGCGGCCAGCATCCACTTTTTTGTGTTGAACGGGTGCATTTTCGTAAATCCTAACCACACGACGCGGTCCCCTGACAGCGCGTCTCGGTGGAGAGAGTTGGACATGAAAAATCACTCCCGTCAAAAATATTTTATACGATATACCTATGTTCCGTGACGATTTTATAAAAACAGACAATTACTGTGCTTTTTCGGCCACAATTGCCCTCACAAGGCAAATCCCCGACAACGCCCATCAAACGAAAATTTTATCAAAATAAATCAAATATTTGAAATTTTGATTGTCAGTTCAAAAGAGGTGAAATGAAATCCGCAGCGAGACAATCGCCCTCGCAAGTCTTGTTTTATGTCCGATTATTTGATACTTTGTATACCATATACCCGACGGGCTACGGTCTGGCAGATACGGCTTCGCCGCTTTTTTATTCAACGCTCGCGGCATTTGGAAGTGACTCCACCTGCCCCAGGACTCAGACATGACCTTAAAGATCGCCTTTACCCGTCGCGACACTCTGACAAGCACAGCGGCCCTGTTGGCGGGTATATCAGTATCCGACCGGGCTGGGGCCAGCGGCACATACGATAGAGTGACGTCGTTACCCCTGTCCGATGTCCGCCTGCTGCCATCCCCTTTCAAAACGGCAGTGGACGTCAATGAAGCCTATCTGCTGAACGTCAATCCCGACCGCCTCTTGCACAATTATCGCAAATTTGCAGGCCTGACGCCCAAGGCTGAGCCTTACGGCGGCTGGGAGCGCGACACGATTGCCGGTCATAGTCTGGGACATTACCTCTCAGCGATTTCGCTGATGCATGCTCAGACTGGCAACGCCGCACTTAAGCTTCGCGCCGCCTATATTATTGATGAACTGGCCTTGATTCAGGGCGCTCACGGCGACGGCTATGTCGCGGGTTTCACCCGCAAGCGCAAGGACGGCAGCGTCGTTGATGGCAAGGAGATCTTCCCGGAAATCATGGCCGGAGACATCCGCTCGGCTGGCTTTGATCTGAACGGCTGCTGGGTGCCTCTCTATAACTGGCACAAGCTCTATGGCGGTCTGTTCGATGCCCAGACCTTCTGCGGACATGACAAGGCGCTCACCGTAGCGGTCGGGCTTGGTGTTTACATAGACAAGGTCTTCCGTGCGCTGACCGATGATCAGGTTCAGACCGTGCTTAACTGCGAATTTGGCGGATTGAACGACTCGTTCGCCGAACTTTACCGACGCACGAAAAACCCGCGCTGGCTGGCCCTGGCTCAGCGCTTTCACCATAAGCGCATCATCGACCCACTCACCGCGGGTGAAGACAGACTGGCCAATAACCATGCCAATACGCAGGTGCCCAAGCTGCTGGGCGAAGCGACCCTATACGAGGTCACTGGCGACGAAAACAACCGCAAAGCCGCCAGCTTTTTCTGGGAACGGGTCGTCAATCACCACTCCTATGTGATCGGTGGCAATGCCGATCGGGAGTACTTTTTTGAGCCCGACACCATCTCCAAACACATAACCGAAGCAACCTGCGAGCACTGCAACACCTACAACATGCTCAAGCTGACGCGCCATCTTTACGGCTGGAAGCCGGATGCGCGCTATTTCGACTATTTTGAGCGCGCGCACTTCAATCATGTACTGGCCCAACAGAACCCGAAGACGGGCATGTTCAGCTATATGACACCACTTTTCACCGGGGCGGCGCGCGGGTTTTCTGATCCGGTCGATAACTGGACCTGTTGCCATGGCTCAGGGATGGAAAGCCACGCTAAACACGGTGAATCTATCTTCTGGCAATCAAGCGATACCCTCTTCATTAATCTTTACATTCCAGCCACCGCCAGATGGGCCGCCAAGGGCGCGCACCTGCGACTCGATACCGGCTATCCCTATGACGGGAATATCATTTTCAGCCTTCCGAGCCTTCGCCGACCGACAAAGTTCAAACTGGCCTTGCGTGTCCCCGCCTGGGCGAAAAGCGCCGACCTGACGCTGAATAACAAACCAGTCAAGGCTACGAGGGATGGCGGCTATCTGGTCATTGATCGGGTCTGGGCGGCGGGGGACACGGTCAGGCTTTCCCTGCCGCTGGATTTGCGTTTCGAAGCCACCCGCGACGATGAAAAGGTGGTGGCCGTGCTACGAGGGCCGTTGGTGCTGGCGGCGGATCTGGGGGGCGTCGAAGAGGACTATAAGGCGGTGGAGCCGGCTCTGGTGGGTGACAACCTGCTGACAGGCTTCAGGCCCGTCGCGCTGGAAAAAGCACAGTTTCGCACCAAGGGCATTGGCCGCCCGGCGGACATGACCTTCGTGCCCTTTTACGCCCAGTATGAGCGTCGCAGCGGGGTCTATTTCAAACGCTTTACAGAGGCGCAATG
>NZ_JAIXSV010000030.1 GCF_027484505.1 Asticcacaulis sp. | reverse complement strand
GGTTGGAGCGCATGACGATCACCTTGCCGTCATGCGCCAGATCGGGCCGCTCCTCATATTTGCGGGCCAGCAGCAGGTTGTTGGCCTGCATGATGCGATAGACCCGCTTGTGGTTCACCGGTGCGGCGCCGTTCTCCCGCAACTGCCGGTTCAGCAGCGCCGTGATCCGGCGATAGCCATAGGTCGGCCGGGCCGCCACCAGGGCGGTGATCATGGGCACGATCACCGCGTCCCCGGCCTTGTGGTAGCGACCGCGCGGCCGGGTCCGGCCCGCCAGCCGATCAACCAGATTGGACCGGGCCACGCCCAGCGTTTGGGCCACCGCCTTCACCGCGAACCGCCCTTCAGCGGCGACCGCGCGAGCAAGATCGGTTTTTTTGAGCGCGACTTTTCCAGCGCGTCGCGCAAGATCTCTGCCTCCAGCACCTTGCGGCCGAGCTGGCGTTCCAACTCCCGCACCCGTTCCTCAAGCTGCCGGACAATTTTGTTGCTGGTCACATCGTCATCGTCCGCCACGGCCACGCTCCCGCCCTCCAGCATCAGACGCCGCCAACGATACAGCAGGTTCGGCGCTACGCCATGACGGCGGGCCACAACGGAGATACTCGACCGACCGTCCAGCGTCTCCTCCACGATCCGCAGCTTCTCCGATGCCGTCCAGCGGCGACGGCGACCTCCGTCCGTGATGATCTCAATCTCAGGCATAAGCACATGCTCAGGGATATCCCCAAGCCTCCCTGGCTAGGCCTGAATGTCCGGTCCAAACGGGGGCCAGTTCAGCGTTCCGCCAAGGTGCCGGGCAAAGGCTGGCTGGCCGCAAAGACGCGGCGGCAAGCCTCGGGCGAGCCGGTGGAGGCCATCGCTGCTGCGACCGTTCCGCTGATCGGCAGCGGCAGACGCAGCACCGCCCGTGCTTCCACCATGGCCTCACCGATGGACAAGCCACGGTTCAACGCGATCAAGTCCAGCAGGTCGCCATGCTCCCCTGTGGCAGCATCGGTCCAGGACCCGGCGCTGGGGCCCGTCAGGCGGACATAGAGGCTGCGCCCCCGATGGCCCTGGACATCACCAACCAGCCAATAGCACCCCTGCCGCCGACCATTGGGCAGAAGCTGACGGCAGATGGCCTCAGCATCGCGGGCCAAGCGGCGGGACAGATCGCCAGCACTTTCCATGGGACACCTCCCCATAGGAAAGGCCCGGCACTATGGCCGGGCCAAGGGTGGAGGGTGTCAGTTCATTACGCCGCAACGGGCAGGCTGGCATCGGCCTCCGCTGCGGTGTTGTCCGCCGGGTGAGTGATTTCCCCCTTCGGCTGTCCCGTCTTGCGCAGCAGTTCCGGCAGCCATCCCGTACCCGCCAGCAGTTCCTGCGCATGGGCCGCCATGTCGGGCTTTTTCAGATGCTCGATGCGCTGGGCCGCCTCTGCCCCCTTCGCCTCGCGGACAGCTTCCAGGATGCGCGCCTTGGTGACGCGGCCTAGGAAATTGTCCACGGTCGGCACCCACCCGGCGGTGGCCATATCCAGGTCCAGCACGCCTGCCAGCGTATCGGCATGGTTCAGGCGGCCATTGTGGCGGTTCCAGTTTTCATGCACGGCATTCACCGTGCCCGCCACGCAATGGGCAAACAGGGCCGCCCGGCTGTCGGCATCAAAACCCACCAGCACATCCCACAACTCGGTGGCCCGCGCCGGCATCTGCTGCCGCCAGTTCTCATGCCGGTCCACGATGGCGGTGGCGGCGGCACAGTCGCGCAGGCTGGGTTCTTGGAGCACCGGCACCGTGCCGCGGGCGCTGATTTCCAGGCAACTGGCATAGGAGCCGGGATAGAAGGTCTCCAGGCACAGCGCGTGCAGTACGGCCAGAAACGCCGTGTCGGGGTCCCGCGCCAACGCATCGCGCAGGGCCAGGGTGCGATGGGTGGTCAGTTCCATCACCAGCCGGTCGGACAGGGGCTTCATGCCCTCATCCTCGGGTTCCGGCTCCTGGCTGACACTGGTGCCGGTATAGGCGGCATGGGCAGCAGCGGACTGAGTGACATCGCATTCCGCTGCGCCACCCTCCGGGATAGCTTCCTCCACCGGCGGTTCATCCTCGCGGCGTACAAAACCGCGTTCCACCCGCAATTCCCCTTCCGCGTTGACACGGACATAGCAGCCGGCCCGCGCCATCTCTTGTGGATCGAAACGTTCAGGCCGCTCTTCCAACTGCGCGATTTCAGCCGCCAGGGCCGTCAGCCGTTGGTCGACCTCTTCAGGGATGTCCTCGCCCGTGTCATGCTCTTCGGCCAGCCGTTCATATTCGGCCGTCAATTCGGCGTACCGCGCCTCCTCAGCCTCCGTCCGGGGGACGATCTCCGCCTTCAGGCGGCGCTGCCCGACGGTATGGCCATAGAGGAAATCGACATTCACCTCGACCCATTTCCACCCCTCCGCCATCACCGCCTCGGCGGCCTTGGCCAGCTTTTCTGTGACCAGCCGTTCCAGCAGCGGCACGTCGCCGAGCCAGCCACCGTCATCCGGCGTGAACAGGTCGCGCATGATCGGACCACCGGCGGCGATATAGGCTTCCAGCCCGACAAAGCGGGCGCGCTTGTCATAGGCTGGGATGCTGCTGGCCGTCAGGGCGCGGCGGATGTGATAGGGCTCCTTCTGCCAGGGCTGGGTCAGCGATGCCCAGACCTGTTCCTGCCGCTCATGGCTGTCGCTGACGCTGAAGGCCATCAGCATGTCGAGATTCATGCCATCCTCGGCATAAATCTCCAGCAGCTTGGGCGAGACAGACGCCAGCCGCAGACGCTGTTTCACCACCGCAGGGGTGACAAAGAAGCGGGCGGCGATGTCTTCTTCGCTGAGGCCCTTGTCCATGAGCGTCTGGAAGGCGCGGAACTGATCCAGCGGGTGCAGCGCCACCCGTTGCAGGTTCTCCGCCAGACTGTCCTCCTCACCCAGTCCCTCAGTGCGGATGATGCAGGGGATGGGGGCATTGCGGGCTAGGCGCTTCTGCTTGACCAGCAGTTCCAACGCCCGGTACCGACGCCCACCGGTGGGGACCTCATACAGCCCGGTCTCATTGCCCTCCCCGTCAACCTGCGCCCGCACCGAAAGGCTTTGCAGCAGGGTCCGGCGGGCAATGTCCTCGGCCAGATCGGCGATGGACACGCCCGCCTTGACGCGGCGGACATTGGCCTGGGACAGGACCAGCTTATTGAAGGGAATATCCTGGGACCGGCTCAGGATGATCTTGTCAGCAGCTTTGGTGGCCATGGGTTTTCTCCATGACGGGCCGGTGGAAGCCTCTCTCCCATCCTGGTGCCCGTCACGAAGCCCCCGGCCTCCTCTGCCTTTATGCCCGCCGCCGGTCAGGCAACCCGGTCCAGCAGCTTCTTGGCCCTGGCCTCCATGTCCAACCGCGCATCCTGGTGCGGCTTGTCGCGGGCCACCGCCGTGATGCCCTGGACAAAGTCGAAGATGCTCTCCGGCTTGCGCCCCTCCTCCGCCAGCACGGTTTCGATGATCTTGCCCGTCTCGGCCTTGGAAAAGCCGCGCTTGCGCAGGAACTCCTCCCGATCATCGTCGCAGCGCGCAACGATCTGTTCACGCGATGCCTTGATACCGTTGATGAAAGGCATGGGCGAGGAATTGGCAAAGCGGGTCAGGGCGGGGGCCGCCTCATGGGCAAAGCGCGAGGCGGCATATTTGGAATGGCGGATGGTGATCTCCTGGAAATCTTCGACACCCCAGAGGTTCCGGTTCTGACAGACCGCGCGCAGATAGAAGCTGGCCATGCCCAGGGTCTTGGCCCCCACCTCGCTGTTCCAGCAATAGAAGCCCCGGAAGTAGAGATCCGGCGACCCATCGGGCAGCCGCCCCGCCTCAATCGGGTTCAGATCATCGACCAGGAACAGGAAGACATCACGGTCGCTGGCATAGAGCGTGGTCGTATCCCGCGTGATGTCCACACGCGGATGATAGATGCCGGTCGACCAGTCCAGCACACCCGGCACCTTCCAGCGCGTATCGCCGGTGCCATTGCCGGCAATGCGCTGCACCGCCTCAACCAGCTCATGATCAAAGATGCGGCCATAGTCCGGCCCGGTGACGGCGCGCAGCTCAACGCGACCGTCTTCGATCTCCAGGGTCTTGACCTGTTCCGCCCTATGCGAGGTCAGTCCATATTGCAGATTGATCCCGGCCAGTGCCGCCGGAAGCTGGCGGAGATAAGCGGCGGGTGCGCCGACCAGCCCTGCCAACTGCCCGAAGCTCCAATGGGTGGGTGCCACCGGGCGCTCACCCCCCGGCAGCAGCAGCGACAGCCGTTCCGGCGCATCACGGTGCGCCTCCACCCTGATATCGGCACTGGCCAGGGTACGTGTCCGGCTGCGATCCGTGCGGGTCTTGACCGACGCATACAGGTCGGACAGGGACAGGAACCGCTCATCATCGGGCCGCGAGAACCATTCCGACGATACCCGGCTGTTGCGCTGCCCACGGTTCACATCCACGCGGTAACCGCGCCCGGTATCACGGGGATTGTCGAGGATTTCCACCTGGGTCATGGCAATTCTCCATGACGGGTGCCGAAGGCCACTCCTCCAGCCCAACCCGTCATGAAAGCCCAAGCCGCCTCTGACTCTGTTACACCCGCCGCCCGGTCAATCCAGGTCCGAGGCTAGGCGCACGCCCTCCCCCACCCCGTCCGACGCCGAGATGAAGATAATCCCGGCCTTGGTGAGGGTGTTCTCCAACGCTTCCAGGGTAGAGGTGCGCGTAGACACCTCGTTGCGTTCCAAGCGTGCGACCGCCTTGACAGAAACGATAGCCTCGTCGGCCAGCTTTTGCTGGGACCAACCAAGGAGAGCGCGGGCAGCACGGATTTGACGGAGCGAGATCATGGCTCCGATCAAAGCAAAGCCGGTGACAAGGCGGTAAATAAGGGCTATTTTCGCCCTTATTGAGCCTATACAGGATCGGCCCCCCTGCATGTCACTCGCTGATTATTCAGACCGGATGGTCTTCGCCCTTGCCATGGTCGGCGTGCCGCATTTACAGCGGATTCACCAGCCCGGCCATCGCAGCTTGCTGGTCAGT
>NZ_JAIXSV010000187.1 GCF_027484505.1 Asticcacaulis sp. | reverse complement strand
GCAGCTTGAAACCGGGAACGATGCGGTAAAACCGGTCACTGCGCACATCGCTGTCCGTGGCGAACACATTGTCGGTCCAGGAAACCTCTGTTTCCAGACTGGGCAGGAAGAGGAATTTGCCCGCCTCAATACCCTTCGCCTGGAATGAATCCGCGACGCGCTTGTCGTCCTGATCACCATTAGGATCGGAACCCGGTTCCTTCTCCTGCGTGATGGGGGCACTGTTATTGCCCTTGGTGGCATTGGCAGCCTGCCTGTCCGTCGCGACCTGGGCATTCGCCGGCATCCAGGTTGCCAGGGCCGACCCAGCAGCCATCAAGGACAGCAACGTCCAGAACAAACCGGAATGACGCCTTCCACCCGAAGATACGACAAAATTTCCGGTCATCTAGCTTCCCCTCACTCGATAGCGATCTGCCAATGCGCGGCACAAATCTGAATATGGCTTACCTGTCGTGCCTTATTTACCTTTTGGCATGGCGGAATAACAGACAAAAGTTGTCCTTCGAGGTCACTGTGACATTCATACAACCATCGCGATATGCACATGACTGCGGGAGCCGGAGCCAGCGTCTGTTCTATTAGGGTATACCCTGACAAGACAAAGTCGCGAGACGCCGGGAATCGTCTCAAAAGGGTATGTTTTTGGATTTCGAGACGTTATCCTGTCCTGGTCTAGACCCTAACGGGACAAATACCGGGATCAACCGCCCATGGCCCTCTACGGATATGCCCGCGCCTCCACCCATGATCAGGATGTGACGATCCAGGTGGAAACGCTGACGCGTGCCGGTTGTGCCGTGGTGCGGGCGGAGAAGGCCAGCGGGGCCAGCCGCAGGGGCCGGACGGAACTGGCGCTGCTGCTGGAATTCCTGCGGCCTGGCGACACGCTGCTGGTGACCCGCATCGACCGGCTGGCACGGTCCATCAAGGATTTGCAGGATATCGTAGTGGAACTGCGGGCCAAGGGGGTGGATCTGCGCGCCACCGAACAGCCGATCGACACCAGTACCGCCGCTGGCAAGGCCTTCCTCGACATGCTGGGCGTGTTCGCAGAGTTCGAGACGAACCTGCGGCGTGAGCGCCAGATGGAGGGGATCAGGGCGGCCAAGGCCAAGGGTGTCTATAAGGGCCGCAAGCCCCGCATCGATACCCAGGCAATCAGACGCCTGAAAGCCGAAGGCATGGGAGCTGCCGCCATCGCCCGGCATCTGGGGATCGGCCGGGCCTCGGTCTATCGTCTGCTGGCCGCCGCTTAGAGTGTGATTCGCGCCCGAGAGAGACCAGGATGGATGGCAGGATGATGAACAGGAGGACATGTTAATGAGGGCCGCATTGACAAGATCACCGCACCGGCTTTTCCCAGGCTTCCTGGGCGATGAACTGGCGGCGGCGATCCTGGCACATGCCCTGTCCAATCAGGCGCGGATGAAGCCGACCAAGGTCGGCTTCGGCGACCAGATACGGCGCGATGAGAGCATCCGTTCCTCCATCGTGCTGCCGGACCTGGGGCCCTTTCTGGCCCCGGTCATGGAGCGGGTGGATGCCTGTGAGCCCGAGCTTCTCCATGCCCTCGGCATGCGGCCCTTCACGCGGAGCCATGTCCAGGTTGAGCTGGTGGCCCATGGGGATGGCGGTTTCTACAGACGGCATATCGACACTGCGACAGGCTCTGGTAATCAAAAGCAACCGAGGCGGCTGACCATGGTCTGGTACGCGCATCAGCGGCCCAAGGCCTTTTCAGGGGGGGCCCTGCGACTGCATGCGCTGATGGGGGATGCGTTCACCGATATCGAGCCGGCGCACGACCTGATGGTGGCCTTTCCATCCTGGATGCCGCATGAGGTGATGCCGGTATCGGTGCCGGGCGGGCGGTTAGAGGATTCACGCTTCGCCATGAATATCTGGCTGTGCGGAAGCTGATGGTTGGGAGGCCTTACCGCCTATCTGCCGGCTTTCCGCCGGTGCCCAGCAGGCCGGCACGGAGCGGGCGCTGCTTCTGGGCCAGCCAGGCACGGGTCAGGGCAGTGACGTCCATTTCCTGGACCAACCGGATCAGCGCCTGCTTCAGACAGGCATCCTGCTGGCCCAGATCGGTTTCTCCCTCATAAGCATAAAGCCGCGTGCCCAATCCAGGATCGGTCGTCTCCCATTGTGGCTGGATCATCTTCAGCAGATCGGCGCCGCAGGGGCGCGTGACCAGTGCTCCCAGATGCAGGGATGGCTCCAGCGGGACACATTGATGATACAGGCCTGCCGGCACGAACAGCATGTCGCCGGCCTGCATCACGAACTCATCTGTCACACTATCCGGCACAGGCCGGGTGCGTTTACGCCAGGGCCCCTCAATCGGGGTTCCCAGTATTTTCCAGCGCTTGCGCCCCGCGACCTGCACAATGATCAGGTCCCGGTCATCATAATGGGGAGGCAGGCCACATACCGTGCCGAAGGAGCCGATGGCATCAAGGGAGACGACAGCCCCCAGGGCCTGTTCCAACTTGATGGCCTCCTGCCAGAAATAGTCCGATGAACTGTCCAGACTGTTGAAAATGGCGGTGATACCCTGGGTCAGCAAAGGCCGCAGGGCTGTCCGGTCCAACTGCCCTTTCTGGTCGATCAGACTGAAACGACCGGGTTCGACGGGCCGCCCACTCATGAAAAAACGGAAAAGCTCGGGACGGGTATATTCCCGGTTCAGGAAATCCTCCAGCCACCCCCAGGATATGAGATCTGCACTTTCGGGAAATACGCCCGGCATATGGCAAAGTTGACGCTTGGAGGAGCGCTCATTCCACTCGGATACAGATAGTATCGAAAATATTTTTTCTGAAAAACTGATCATCATATCAACCCTTTATCGGTTTTACATATTTTATCCCGGTTCTTATTATTCTCTCAAAAATGGATTTTCCTGTAAATCCTCATGCAGCGCCCCTGCACACCCTGTGGCGCTCACATGGAAGCGGCTTGGTTCTTTTATGCCATGGCTTTATCCGATAACAATAGGTTGAAGCCCGGTCGGCAGACCGGGGCATGGGTGACTGAAGGTGCTTGGAGATGGTGACAATCGACACCGTAATGGTACGGACCGATCATTGTCTGGCCAGCGAAATCGACGGTGAGCTGGTGATGATGGATGTGGAGAGCGGTCATTACTTCTCTCTGGATGCGATCGGTCACGATATCTGGAACCGGCTTGAACAGCCGGTGCGGGTGGGTGATCTCTGCACGGCCCTGGAACAGGCCTATGCCGCCCCGCTGGACGTGATCACGGCAGATGTCTTGCGTCTTTTGAATAGCTTGGCCAGCGAGGGGCTGGTGAAAGCAGCGGCGTGAACGGGTTCTCTCCTCTGCGCTGGCTGCATGGCCTGCTGTTCCGGCTGGAAGCGGTGCTGGCGCTGTGCATTGCCTGGTTCCTGGTATTCCACGTGCCTTTTCGTCTGGTGGCCCGCCTGTTCGGCGGTGTCTCGGATCCCGGTCCGGCCCTGGCCGGTTTCGATCCGCAGCCTGCACCGGTCCTGGCGCGGGCACGGGGGGTCGGGCATGTCGTCGACGCCATGTCCCTCCGCCTGCCCTGGCACAGCACCTGTCTGGTCCGCTGCGTGGCGGGGCGGATGATGCTGACACGCCGGGGCATTGCCGGGCATATCGTGTTCGGCGTCAATCGGCGCGATGGGGCCCTGACGGCCCATGCCTGGCTGGTGACAGGCGGGGAACCTGTCATTGGCGGGTCGCAAGCCGCCGGCTTCACGCCCAATGCCTGTCTCTATGCCCTGCCAAGGACAGTTTGATGCATCATTACCGGATCAGCGGTTGGACCCTGTCCGCCGAAATGCCGCTGCCCCATCTTTTCCCCTGCTCCGCACCGGAGGCCGGTGCGGTGGCAGACATCACCGTGCGCAAGGGCCCTGTCCAGGCGCCGACCCTGCCGCTGCGGCTGAACCGGGATGGGATTCAGGTGGGCGCCGATGGCCGCACCGTGATCAACGTCCCGGATTATGTGCGTATCGGGCTGGCGGATGGACGCGATATCATGATCGATCCAGGACCGGGTGTGTCCGGGCCCGAAATCCAGACCTGGCTGCTGGGCCCGGGCCTGGGGGTGATCTGCCATCAGCGCGGGGTGGTCCCCCTGCATGCCTGTGCCATCCGGACCGGCAATGGCGGGCTGGCCATTGTTGGCAACAGCGGGGCCGGCAAGTCCACCACGGCCACGGCCCTGGTTCAGCGCGGACACCGGCTGCTGGGGGATGATGTGCTGGTCGTCGATCCGGATACGGGTATGGCACAGCCCTGCTTTCCCATGGTCAAACTGTGGGACAGCAGCCGCAGCGCCCTGGAAATCGGCCAGGAGGGGCAACAGCCCGTGGCACGCAAGGCCGGAAAATGGCATGTGCCGATGCTGGCCGCCTTTGATCCCGTCCCCTGCCCTCTCTCTGCCATCGTGTATTTGCGGGCCGACCCGGCGGCGCAGCGACCTGTCCTGACCCGCTGGCCCCGGCCGCATGCGGCGGCGGTCCTGGACGCCATGACCTACCGGGCCTATCTGGCCGATGCCCTGCATGGACGCCGGCATGTCCTGTCGACGGCGGCGCGGCTGGCGGCGCGCGTCCCCGTCTGGGAACTGGTCCGCACAACCGATTTCAAGGACCTGGACGAAATGCTGGACATGCTGGAGCGGTTGGCCGGCGATTGAGGGGCGGGAAACATCACCCGTTGCCACCTTCCACCATGCGGATGAAGCGCCCCACGGACAGGCCGCGCAGCAGGGCCTGACGATAGGCCATGTCGCCGTCCGGGCTTGTGAACCGTTCCGCCGCTATCTGGTCGGGCGGGGTCGCCGGGTCAGGCAGATCGGCCACCAGCCGGCACAGCCGGTCCAGATCGAGAACGCGCGACGCCAGGGGGGATGACCGAAGCTGCGCCAGCTCTGCCGCTATGCCGTCACGGCTGACCACCATCTTTTCATACCAGTCCGCAGCCTGCACGCCCCGTATCCGGCGGTTCAGCATGCTGTCGGGCAGCAAACCGGCCATGGCATCGCGCAACATCGACGCGCGCCTTCCATCGCGGATGAAAAAACCTTCGGGGATCGTCAGGCAGAAATCCACCAGCCGGCGGTCGACGGTTGGATCGCGGATATCAAGGCCATGTTCAGCCAGACTGGCATGGTGGTAAACGCCTGGATCGGCAAGACGCAGCGTGAACAGACGCCCTGCCCGGCTATCATTGAACCGGCGGACGTAAGACAGGTTCAGACCCCGAGCCACCGCCAGCCCGTCCATATCCATGGCAGAAGCGAAGGCCGGCGACAGGGCCGTATAGGCGAAAACACCAGGTCCTTTGCGGTGCCGCAGCCGGCGGATCCAATCCGGCAGCGAGGGGCCAAGGGCGAGGGCGGCCAGCATGCGCCACCCGACCCCTTCCCGCCTCATCCCCCGCGCCAGCGCGGCCAATTGCCACCAGCGGCCCTGCCGGAACAACCGGGCCAGATGGGGCTGGCCATGGAAACTGACTGTCAGATTGCCCATGGCACCGGTCAGCAGCACCTTGATGCCGCTGCGGGCCGCGGTCTCTTCGATGACCCGCGCCCAGCCCAGATTGCAGATATTGAAGAACGGTGTCTCCAGATAGGGCAATGTCCGTTCCAGGTCCCGCAGCGGGCCGTCCGGGCCCGCGCGGATGATGCGGTGATCGATATTGCTGAAACGGCGGGCCACGTCGCCGGCCACCCCGGATTCATCGATCACACGGGCAGCGGGGTAAGGGCCGGTGAAGCCGTCGCGCGGTGCCCCCGTGAAAGCCGTCAGGCCTTTTGACTGGGCCAACAGCTCACGGGCGGCCAGGGCCGTGACGGAGGCGCTGTCATACCCGGCGCTGAGATGGCTGCCGATACCAGCGCCGGGCCGCACGCGCAGACAGGCGCGCACAGCCTGGGTGTAAAGCCGACCGAATTCCTCCACATACTCCCGGTAATCCCCCGGCCGGTCCGGTTCCTTGAACGCGCCTGGCCAATATTGCACCAGCCGCCGCCGATCCCCCTGAACCAACAGATAATGGCCCGGTGGCACCCGTGACAGGTCACGGTAGAAGGTCCGCGTTCCTTCCTGCGGAAGCAAGGCCACATAAGCGCCCAGCTCAACCGCGTCCAGGGTATTGGAAAATTCGCCCAAGGCGAACAGCCCTTTTGGCATGGACGCAAAAGCGAACAGGCCGGGCCGGTGGGCAAAGAACAGGGGCCGGCCACCATAATGATCACGGGCCAGCAGCAGACGCTGTTCCCGGTCATCCCACAGGGCAAAAGCGAAATCGCCGCTCAGCCGGCCCACACAGTCAGGCCCCCAGCGGCGGTAGGCGGCCAGGATCAGGGCCGCATCGGAACATCGCTCCGCCTCCCCCGCCGCCCAGCCGAAGCCAGACGCCAGTTCGGCGGCATTGTCGATGCGGGCATCCGCCACCACACAGATACGCCGCTCCCCATCCCACAGGGGCTGGTGATCGATCATATCAGAAGGGGTGATGTGGGATTGCCGGCAGGTCAGGGCCAGACCGGCGGCGATATCACTGGTTCCGGCCCGGTCCGGGCCATAGGCGGCAAGCGCCGCCCCCATGCGCCCGATCCGGTCGGTGATATGATCCGCACCATCATGCTGCCAGAGGCCGGCAATGGCCGTCATGGACGTTTCCTCTCCGCTGTGCGGAGGGGGAGAACCATCACCGGATCAGGATGCACCCACTCCCCAGTTACCATCGGGAGACGGAGTACCGGAATAGTCCTGCTGCGTCCCGGCATTGATATCCAGACGCAGCAATTCCGGGGCCTTCCATTCGGCCTTGGACTGGTGATCCGGCTGGGTGCTTGTATTGTCCATGATGGGCCCGTCGGAAGTTTGAAGGCTTGTCGGCCACATACCAAAGGCTGCGGCGTGCAGAAAAAGTTCGCTGATTATGGCAAGCCGGCGATGATACCGTCAAGATCATTCACGGCTGGCGGTTCGGGGCGGCCCTTGCTTTGCCCTGCTGTCCAGGTGAAATGATCATGGGTGGCCCCTGTCGCGGCCAGGGTGAAGCCCAGCCGGCGGTAAAGGGCGGCGGCCCCGTCATTGCCGCGCTGGACATGCAGGGATAGGGGCTTTTCCTCTTCCTGCGCCCGGTCCTGCAGCGCCCGCAGGATACCGGTCCCGATCCCACGCCCCTGGAAGGCCGGCAACAGCGCGATATCGATCAGATGCAGCGATGGTCCCGTCAGGTCGATATAAAGCCGGCCAGCCGGTTCCCGTCGCTGCTCCAGCACCAGGAACCAGGCACCGGGATAGCGGCTTGTATAATCCAGATGCTGCGCCTCGAACTGCGCGCGGCAGAAATCCCGTCGCACCGTCTCCGGCCAGTTCAGGGCATCAAGCTCCCTTTCCCGCCCCACCCGGTACAGGTGGCGCAGGAAAGGCAGGTCCGTGGTCCGTGCCGGGCGCACATGCAGCCCCGGCACCACAAGGGCAGCCCCGGAGGGCTGCCCTTTGGGAAAACCCAATATAACCGCCATGGATGTATCAGCCATCCAGGTTGGGATATTCCCCGTCCCAGGCAATGCAAGCATTGAGAACAAGATAGGGCTGACGGTTTTCATGCGCAGCCCCAGTCCCATAGGTGGCCCCCAGGGCCAGAGGGCTGAAGGTGGTGGGATTGGTGCTGGTGGCCGGGCCGGAGAAGAACTGGTTGGGGGTGACCGGTCCCAACATGGCACCGGCCGTAGCCACACCCGTGGTGGAGGCCGCAGCAGCGACTGACAGGGTATGGGTATGATTGGGCAGATAGTTGGTGTTGGTACCAAGCGCCACCGCATCCGCCCCAAAGACCCCGGCTAGGTCCCAGACATGAGAAGCGCCATTAACGGCACCCACACCGACGGGCACACGGCCACGCAGGTCGGGGATGCCGAAAGTGGTCTTGCCATCACCGCCATACACATTCCCGATCAGGGAATAAAGCGCCTGATAACTCTGAATCGACTGGAGGAGCCCATTGCATGGCAACCAGCCATAAGGGGCCCAGTTCCAGGGGAAAAAGCAGATCTGTCCGATGAAAGGTGTGCTCATGATTACTTTCCCCCTGCTCAGTTCCGTGTCGGATAGAGGCCGCCAATGACGCAGATGATGTACCGCAGGCCCAGCCCGGCCATGATATTCGGATGGGGCAGACCGGCACCTACCGACGTGATTGTCGTGGAGGCCATGGCAACCAATGTGGGCGCCGGTGTCGGAACCGGCGACACATAGCGCTTGTAGGTGCCGTTGCTGTTGCTGCCATAAACAAGGGTAGGGCCGGGTTCCTGGGACATGTTCGTTCCCGTGGAAGCGTTGAACGCATGATCATGGGGCGGAATCATCGCGTCCGTCAGCGCCACCATTTCACTGCCGCCGCTTTGCCCCATGGCGCGGGGGGTCAGGGCCGGGCCGCCGGGAGGCGTGGTGTTCGGGGTGGTCACGCCCGTCCCCTGATCGACCAGCACACGACCGTTCAGGTTCGGCAACCCAAAGTTCGTGACACCATCACCGCCATAGGTGGTGCCAATCAGGGAGAAAAGTTCCTGATACTGCTGAACATTCACCATCGTGCCATTACAGAACATCCAGCCTGTGGGCGGATAGGCCCTGAAATAGGGAACAAGACGGATTTCACCGATGAAAGCGTCACTCATGATGTTTGCTCCTTCTGCGCCGTGGATCAGGGACGCTGAGGGTAATAGCCGGTGATCGCGATAATGGCGTTGGCCACCTGGAAGGGCTGCATGTTGGGATGCGCGCCGCCGCCGCCAACATCGGAAATGTTGAGCGCATTGAGGGTGACCAGCGTCGCCGCAGGCGCATACATGGTGGTGGCAACCGATCCCGGGGCCGTATTTGCCACCGTCTTGGCCGGAATATTATTCGGGAAGGGGGTCGTGCCTGCATTCTTGGTCGCGTTGATCACATGGGAATGGGCCGGCAGCTGCGCTGCCGTCAGGACCACCCCTTCCGCCCCGCCATACTGACCTGTCTGGTAGACGGCACCGGAAACCGGGGACACCCCCTGGCCCATGACCACGCGGCCGCGCAGGTCCGGCAGCTTGAACGTCGTCTTGGCATCGCCGCCATAGGTGGTGGTGATCAGCGAATAGAGTGCTGCATTCTGCTGGACGTTCATCGTCGCGCCGTCGCAAAGGGCATAGCCCGTCGGCGCAAATCCGAACGCACCGAACAAAATCTGTCCGACATAAGGTTCTGACATGGGACCCTCCCGATCCTTTTCCATCTGGGATAAACGGAATAACGAATACAGGCCGGCGAGATGGCTTACCGTACCGGTTGCGGCCTAATCAAACAGGGCGTGATAAATGACACCCTCGGTATCTGCGCCCACCGCCGTGATGAAAATCTCCATGGGCTCAAAGCTGAAAGTCGTCATTCTGTACAGTCCCTGCGGCAGAATGACTTTCAATGGACACCGAAAGACAAGTGTAAATGGGTTCTCGCGGAAATAATGATTGCGATTGCTCGTCTTTGTTGCAACCTGAAGCAAATGCAGGTCAACCTGTATATCCGCGCGTTGGGCTGTAAACGTGCTGTTAACAAAGGGCGTGAAATGTGTGTACTCAACCCTTTGCATTCTTTTCTCCCCGCCTATGCGATCGGCATGAAGAGTACTATGACCATATTTAATAAATCAATGGTTTTATCCCAAGGGCAACCTTAAATAATCACATTCTGTAATATGCCGTCGTATCGGTCGCATTCTGATGGTTTCGGTTGGTCCTGGGACTATATCAGCCAATCCCCTGAATGGAACTGGGCATATCCAGCCGACAGGCCCCTTGTCACGGGTGCGTCTGACGATATCCACCGGCCTGCGGGCGACCTTTGGGATAAGGGGCTGGTATTGCCCCACCGCCTGAGGTCATGATCCCGGCCTGCGCCTGTTCCTGGAAGCCATGCAACTCGCTACCGCAATCCCCACCACCACGATCCGCCGTCTGCTGAATATGCTGACTGCCTCTTACGGGCGGCGGCTGATGCTGACACTGGGCCTGGGGCTGTCTGCGTCTCTGGCGGAAGGGGCGGGGCTGCTGCTGCTGGTACCGGTGCTGGAACGGGTCGGACTGGGGAATGGCGGTTCGCACGCGCCCGGTTCCCTGCTGTGGGGATTGGGGCTTTATCTGCTGCTGGTCCTGGCGGCCGCCGGCGTGACGGCGGCCCGCGCCATCGTCAGCAACCATGAGCGCAACCATTTCATTGATGGCCTGCGCGGCGATCTGCACAAGGCGCTGTTGCACGTTTCCTGGCCGGTGTTCCAGTCTCTGCGCGCCGCGGATGTGAAGCAGATACTGATGATTGAGGTGAACCGTCTGGGCATGTGCCATGACGCGGTGGTCAATCTCGGGGTCGCCGCACTGACCTTGCCGGTGCTGCTGGGGGCCGCCTTGCTGCTGTCGCCGCCGCTGACGCTGGTGACCCTGGCGGCCTCGCTGCTGGCACTGCTGCTGATCCGGCGCATCGGGCGCAGTGGCTTTGATATCGGGATGCGCGCAGGCCGGGCACAGCAGGCCATGTTGGCCGATCTGACGGATGATCTGGCCGGGCTGCGCGTGATCAAGGGGCTGGGGGCTGAACAGCGGCGGCAGGAGGCTCTGGTCCGCCGCTTCATCGATCTGCGCCAGCTCCAGGCCCGGCACGCAGCAATCCTGGCCTATGAACAGGCGGCCTTGATGCTGACCGCGGCAGGACTGGCGGCGCTGGCGGTAGCTACGGCGACGCTTTGGCTGGAGCAGCCCTTGAGCGAGGCCCTGGTGGTGATCCTGGCCTTTGCCCGTCTGGCCCAGCGGGGGCTGGGCAGCCTGCGGGTCTGGCGGCAGCTTGAAACCGGTTTGCCCGCCATCAGCCTATACACGCAGATGTATGACCGGCTGCGTGCCGGGGCTGAACCGCAGACGGGTCTCGATCTGCCTGCCTTCACCCGGGAAATGCTGTTGTGCGGGGTCAGCCTGCGCATGCCGGACGGGCGCATGGCCCTGGACGGGCTTGACCTGGTGTTGCAAGCCAACATTCTGCTGGCCGTGACCGGCCCGTCAGGTGCTGGTAAGTCCAGTCTGACCGATCTGGTGTCAGGACTGACAGTCCCGACCACCGGTACGATATCGGTGGATGGGACCATCCTGACGCCTGATCTGCTGCCCGCCTGGCGCCGTCAGGTGGCGGTGGTGCCCCAGGACCCGTTCCTGTTCCATGACACGATCCGCGCCAACCTGCTGCTGGCCGCCCCCACCGCAACGGAGGCCGACCTCTGGACTGCCCTGGAGGACGCCGCAGCCGCCGATTTCGTCCGTACCCTGCCCCAGGGCCTGGACACGATTGTCGGCGACCGCGGCGGGGCCGTCTCCGGTGGGGAGCGTCAACGTTTGGCCATCGCCCGCGCCCTGCTCCGCCATCCCCGCCTGCTGATCCTGGATGAGGCGACTTCCGCTCTGGATGGCGGATCGGAAGCGCTGGTCCTGGAGACACTCAACCGGCTGCGGGGCCAGGTGACCGTCCTGGCCGTTACCCACCGCGAGGCCACCCGCCGGGCTGCTGATCAGGTGCTGGAACTGGATGCCGGGCGGGTCCGGGTCAATCTGCCAGCCAGATTGTGACCTTGCTGTCGGTGCGACGGCCCGCGATGCGCCTGTTCTCCCCCGCCGTCAAGGCAAGCGGGGTGTTCAGCGGCCAGGACATCGCCGCCCAGCAGGACTTTCGGCCCGGTCCGGGCTTCGCCTCATAAACGCTCCCCTCCACCCCTGACCGGTCCAAGGTCAGGCGGATCCACTGGATAATGCTGTTGGCCGTTCCGCCGGCCTGGACCGTCACATCGACATCGGCCAGGTTTCCTGGCCAGCTGCCGGGCTTGTCGAAGGCGAATTCGAACAGCGGGACCGGCTGGGTCAGAAGATGGAGACCGGGCGTCCCCACGGGCACTTTGTACGATGCCGATGCCAGGATGTTGAAGGCGGAAAGGTCGAAACCCTCATGCATGCCCATGCGCCGATGAACCAGGGTCGGATCATGGCCCAGGGCCACCATGATGGCCCCATCGCCCGGAATGACATGACCGCTGGGCTGCAGCAGGCGGGGTACGGCATCACGGTGGGTCAGCAGCGTCTCCTCTGCCAGCAGCGTATTATCCACGATCTCGGAGACGATCACATCGGCAGGCCGCTCCAGATCCGACCCCAGGATCAGGTCGGTGGATTTCTTTGAAATGATGCGTAGCCGGTCAGCGACCCCGTTGGCCCTGGCGATTACCGCCGCCATTCGGGCCGTCGATGGGTTCATCTCACAGGACACGACATGTCCTGCCCCTGCCCGCAGCGCCAGCAGTCCCAGAAGACCGGTGCCGGCCCCAATATCCAGCACCAGACTGTCGGATCGCACCACCCGGCGCAATGCCGTCTCATAGGCCGCGTTGCGCGCTTTGTCGCGCACCAGGTCCCAGTGCCATCCCGGCACCCCGGCATTCAGCACAAAACGGGCAAGCGCGCGGTCGCGGTTGCCACAATCGGGATGTTCATGGGCCGCCAGGGCAAGCGTGAAGGCCTCTACCCCTTTGCCTTTATCAAGCAACACGTGAGCAAAGGTCGCCCAGACATCCGGCCCCTTGCCGCGTAACATAGGCCAAGCATCGAGAATGTATTCCAGTTCCGTCATGGCATCACAGCCCCGATATCGACTTTCAATCCAGTCCTGACGCAGAAAGCATTCAGGCCAACCAGTTGCAAGAGATTGATTTTTCCCTCCCACAGATGGCTGGAGCTGTGTCGTATTGATATCGAGCTGGCGAGCTAGCGTGACACGATCTAGCTTTTGCAGGAACAAGGCCGAAATGGGCTCGGCGGGCCGAGGCGATGGGCGTAGAGCTTCCGAAGGCTGCCAGTGCGGTGGAAAACCTGGCCCGCTGGGTACCGCAGATTGCCGTGGCTCTTGTCGCCGAAGAGAGAATTCGCTGAGCGCAGGGGGAACTGATATCAAGGAGGGATTGATAGCTTGTTGATATCATAAATCTCTTCACCCAGAGATCATCCCCTCCCATTCGATACGCTCCGCCCCTACCGGGGGACCGGGAAACTGCTCTTCATGCTGATTATCTGGCGTCATCCCGGCGACGAATTCTTCCAGCGTATCGCGCTGCCGGCTCCGAGGCTCCGTTCTATCCCTATTGATCGGCATCCTGCCCTCCGGGTTCGTCCGCTATCCGCGTACAGGAAACGTCAGATACTTGCCGCTTTCCAGTCCCTGAAACGCTGGAAAGCGGCTTCAGAGGATGTGCTGCGGTCCCCATCGCTTCGATGGGTGGAGAGGCACCATGAGCGGAATCTCTACTTGATATCAGTATCCGGTCAACAGCATGTCCAGCAGGTTGGCCTGTACATCAAGAAGGTAACCGGGCCGCTGCCCCGGCATGGCATAGACGTCGAAACGCACTATCAGAACTGGCTGTATTCGGCCAGGGGCAGCCCCTTTTCCTCGACATGGGCGTTCCAGGCATCCATGGCCGCCTTCATTTCCGAAACAGCGACCGTCAGACCCCGCTCACAGGCCTGCGACAGGTTGATGTTGAGTTGGCGCGCCTCGCGCAGCAGCGCTTCCGGCAAGGTCACATTGGTGCGCTGACGCACACCTGCCGTCTCTCGCGTCATGCAGGCCTTCCTGGTCGATATCCATCAGAGACGCGCATATCCCATACACACGTCAATGCAGCTCCATTCAGGACTGGCCCTTTCCCCCCGCCCTGTTCCATGATCAGGCCTGCCATCCACCCGGAGCCTTTCGCGCGATGATTGACCAGAACGGCCAGCCTGTGACCAAGCAAGCCCTGAAAACCTATATGGCCACCTATAATGCCGGGGTACGCGGGTCGAAGGAATTTGGTTCCCTGCCCCGCGCCCTGATCACCATTTGCGATAATCTGGCGCTCGGCAAGACCACCTATGTCAAATGCGTGGAAGGGCAGGTGCAGCTGTCGCGGCGCAAGGACGGCACGGTCGCCGGCAATGGCCTGTGAGCGTCACCCGCTTCGCCTTCTTCAATCCTGACGGCCTGCCGCTTCCCGCCGGCTGGGACGGGCAGACCTGTGCCCTGTCGCGGGACCTGACGGCCCTGGCCCCCGATCTGGTTATCGCCGCTGATGCCGCGCTGGGTAAACGTACGGGCCATCCCTGGCTGGGCTGGCTGCGCGATGATCCCGACCGGCTGCGCCATGACCGCCGGCGGCTGGATTGCGTGCTCTCCCATGATGGTTTCATCGTGGAGAATCCGGCCCAGGCGCAGTTCCTGACCGACACGCTGTCCGCTACAGGCCGGCCTGCCCATATCCTGACCGTCGCGGATCTGGCGCCTGGGCCGCTGTCCGCCATGCTGGGCGAGATCAGGGCAGCCGCCGGCTTCACGCCCACCGTTCCTGCGACGAGTGTTGATTACATTGTACGCGTCGGTGGGCGCGATATCGGTTTCGTGCGCCGCTGCCTGGACAGCCTGGCGGCCCAGACATCCGGCGGCATTGGCGTCATCCTGGTCCGCTACGCCCCGGTACTGGGGCTTGAGGCGGAGATGGAGCGGCAGCGCCCGCATTTCCGCCGCCTCGACCTGATCGACATCACATCCCCCCCCATTGGCCCGACGACGCGCAGCGCCTGCCTGTGGGCCGGCTTGCGGTCGGTGGAGGCCGACCTGTTCGGCATGCTGGATGATGATGACGCGCTGCATCCCAATCATGTCGCCAGTCTGACCCCCCTTGCCCTGTCCGGATCGATTGCCATCGCCGGTTCGGTACAGGTCTGGGATGATGCAGCGGGGGCCTTCCCTCCCGCTGATCCAGCCTTTGAACATCGCGCCTTCCACACTCTTCCTCCCCCTGACCGCAGCGCCTTCATGGCCTGGAACCTGGCGGTCCATTCCAGCGCCTTCATGGCCCCTGCCGATCTTCTGCCGGTCCTGGGGCCTGATCCCGGTCTGGATTTCGCTGAGGATAGCTATCTTCTGCGCCGTCTGGCGCGTGTGGCTCCGTTCGCTTCTTCCTGGCGGGTGACGACCGATTTTCATTGGCGTCGGGGTCAAGCCGACAATACAGCCTTTCACGGCAGCCATCGTGGCGAGGCCATGGCACGCATTGCCGATCGGGAACGCCTGGACCCGGTGGTCGCAAGCCTGCGCGCCACCACCATCGCGTCCGACCTTTCCCTGTCTCCGGCTTGGGGGCAACCTGCCGACCGGCCTGACCTGCCACGCCTGACCGGCCCTGCCGATTTCCATGCCCTGCCGACGGGTTGCCCGCTCTATGTCTATGGCAGCGGTCGGGGTGGACGCATTGTGCTGGGGGAACTGTCCAAACATGCCCACCTGCAGGTGACAGCCCTGCTGGACAGCCACAGCACCGGAACGGCCCTCGGCCTGCCTTTGCTGCGGCCCGCCGATCTGCCGGCCGATCATCTGCGTGAAGGCATCTTCATCATCGCCAGTGAGTATCTCTCGGCAATGACGGCGACTTTACGCGTGGTGGGCGCTGTGCATATCCATGACGCCACCCCCCATATCCGCCTCTATACGGCGCTGCCGGCTTGAAGGAGACACGTCTCATGGACCTGGACAGCGCTCTGTCACGCGCCTATGCCGCCCTTGCCGCTGGTAACCGTCTGACGGAGGCGATGGCACTGTTCCGTCAAGCCCTGGAACTTGAACCCGACAATCCACGCGCCTTGATTGGCCATGCCATCACTTTGCGGGGTAATGCCGCACCCAGTCAGGCAGAAGCCATTCTGCGCGGGCTTTTGGACCGTGAACCCGACAATGCCGATGCTTGGGCACAGTTGGGAACCACCCTCCGCCTCTTGAACCGGTTCCCTGAATCCGGTGATGCCCTGGAAAAAGCTTTGGAATTGGTGCCGGGGCATGAGTATGCCCAGGCTAACCTGGAATATCTGGCCCGGTTCTGGCGGCGCGGCGATGTCGTACAGATGGATTTCCCCCCACGTCCGCGCGTGCGCCATGGCTATGGCAAGCCGGCCCATGCCCGGCTTGCCGCTTTGCTGGCGCAAGGCGACTATCGGCCTGCTGCCCAGGCATTGGCAGAACTTGTCCCCGATTTTGCCGCCATCGCCAGCAGCGCCGATCCCGCCCGCCCGGATCAGCCCTGGTGGGATAGTATCTGGATGCCGCGGCTGGATGCAGGCATGCTGTGTGCCATGCTGGCCCGCCATCGCCCCGCCCGGCTCCTGGAAATAGGGTCGGGCATGTCCACCCGTTTTGCCCGCTGGGCCATCACCCGTTTCGCAACCGGCACCCACCTGCACAGCATTGACCCCGAACCCAGGGTCGAGATTGACGCGCTGTGCGATCAGATCACCCGCTGTGGCCTGGAAGAGGCAGATATCGCCCTTTTCACCAGCCTGAAGGCTGGCGACATCCTGTTCTTCGATGGCTCACACCGATCCTTCCAGAATAGCGATGTCACGGTTTTCTTCACGGAAATCCTGCCGGAGCTGGCGCCGGGCGTCATCGTGCATATCCACGATATCTTCTTGCCCTACGACTATCCGCCCGACTGGCTGGGCCGGCTTTATAATGAGCAATATCTGCTGGCAGCCATGTTGCTGGCCGGCCAGACCCGCTACGACATTCTCTGGCCCGGCGCCTTTACCGCTGATCTGCCAGCCGTCAATGATCTGCTGCCGGCACCGTTTCACAATGGTCGCGGCGGTTCCTTCTGGATGCTGGTACGCTGAAGACAGGGGCGCGAGTAGAGTCCCGACTATCCGCCAAGCTTACTGATCGGCGGGGCCGACGGGTACAGCATCAGCCCATCATCCTCCAGCGTCACATGCGCCTGCGGATAGGCGGCGAGCGCCAGCTTCAATTGCGGGATCATGAAGCGCTTGAAGTCGCGGATGCGGGCATATTCGGCCCCATGCTGGGCATGTAGGGCCTGCCAGGAAATCGTGGTCGGCTTGGTCAGGCTGCGCAGCCGATAGGACAGCCAGACATAGAGATCCAGCGCCAGACTGCTGGCCCCGATGGCCCGGATAGCCTGTTCCAGCAGCGGGATCGGGTATTTGCGCAGGTTGTCGTAGAAATCTTCCGACAGCACGATGTGCTCTTCCCAGAGCGCACCCTGCGTATCGTCCGTCATCCGCACGCCCAGCTGGCCGCCTTTGATGATGGTCTGCCGCATGAAGCCGGGCGCGCTGTCGGGCGTCTGCTGCCAGCTGAACATGACGGTCGATGCCGCGATCCGGCGCAATTGTTCACTGACCGACTGCCGTGTCTTGCCGCCGGGTGCCACGCCGATCCGTTCCAGAAAGGCGTTCATGGTCCGGCCAACCTCAACCTCGCGGCTGCCCGTCCGGATGGCCTGGGTCTGCAGGTAAAGCATCACCAGCCGTGCATGCGCCCCGAACGGTACGCCGACCTTCACCACCTCGCTGCGCGTCTTGCCGGGCAAATGGCCGGGACTGATGGTCAGGGTGACCTGACCCATTTCGCGTTGCCAGACAGCATCGTCTGGTACGCGCTTATGCGGCAGGGCGGTGAATGCCCAGCCCGTATAAGCCCAGCCCAAATC
>NZ_JAIXSV010000202.1 GCF_027484505.1 Asticcacaulis sp. | reverse complement strand
CGGCCGGGGTGACGGACGCCGCCGCAGGGGCGGCGGGGTCCGCCGGCGCGGGCACGGGCGGTGCTTCGGGCCTGGTCTCGGGCACGGGTGCCGACGATTCCGGGATTGTTTCGGTACCGGATGGGTTAGGGCCATCCGCCCGGTCCGCCGCCATCAGGATATCCTGCACGGCGGCCGGGGCGCGGCGAAGCCGGGGCAGGCGCCGTCGGCGGGGCGGCCGGTCGGGCCGTTGGTCAGCCGGCAGCAAGGTGCCGCCCAGATCCAGCCGGTCGGCGGCCCAGAGCAGGACCCGGATATTGCCGGCGCTGATCGCGTGCTGCAGCCCATCGACCACGGCATGGCGCAGGGCGACAAAACGATTGTCGCTTTCGCGCTGAAACATGCGGCGTTCGGCCTGGACCCGGTGACGCAGGCCCGACGAACGCTGCATGCCGCGCCAGATGGTGCTGCGCGACACCCCGAAATGTTTGGCCACCTCCGTCGTCGATACACCCGCCGCGATGAAATAGGCCACCCGCGCCCAATCCTCATCCTTCAGCCGGGAACGGCCCAGCCCGGAAGGAAAATAGTCTTCATGCGCCCATTCCACATCATCCCCGGCCCGCACGGCATTCTCATCATCCGTGCCGCGCCACCAGGCCTGGGCCTGCTCATCCGGCGTCAGCGCATCAAAGGCCGGGTCCAGCGGCAGGGTGCTGGCTGGCGGGTCGGTCAGGCGGGGCTGTGGCATGGGAGGCTCCGGGGGTTGGGAAAATAGGAGAATAAAATCCTACAATTTTCCCAAAACAATGACAATAGTCATTGGAGCCCAATGCCCACCCCGACCCGGATCAGCGGGCGAGCACCTCTGCTGCTTGTCGGGTTTTGGTGACGGCAGCCGCCACCATGCCCACCGCCGACGAGATGGTGTCGATATTGGCCGAAACCTGGGTAACGGCATGGGACGTGACGTCCATGCGGGTGCTGATTTCACGGGTTACGGCACTTTGCTGTTCCATGGCGGCGGCGGTTGAATTGACATAGCCGCTGACGCTGCCGATGGCGCCGGTGATGCCGCGCACGGCATTGGCCACTTCATTACTGGTGCGCTGAATATTCTCGATTTCTGTGGAAATCTGTTCGGTGGCGCGGGCTGACTGATTGGCGAGACCCTTCACCTCCGACGCGACCACCGCGAAACCCTTGCCGGCCTCCCCGGCGCGCGCTGCCTCGATGGTGGCGTTCAGCGCCAGAAGGTTGATCTGGCCGGCAATGTCGCGGATCAGTACCACCACGCTGTTCATGGCCTGGGCGGCATTGATCAGGCGGTCGGCCTGCTGTGCCACCAGCTCGGCCTCCTTGCCCGCTGCCTCTACCGCGTTACGAGACCGGATCATGGTCTGGGCGATTTCCGCCACGGAGCTGGCCATGTCGCGCGCGCCATCCAGGACGGTACGCATGTTGGTCAGCGACCCGGCGACGGCGGATGTGGCCCCGCTGCAATCCTTGGAGGATTGCTGGACTGCGCTGTCAATCTCGGCGAAATTCTCGTCAATCAGGCTTTTCAAGTCGGCCAGCAGGCGCACCTGATCGGTGACATTGCTGGCCAGCTTGACCACCTTTGTCACCTTGCCGTTGCCGTCCAGCACGGGGTTGTAGGAACCCTCAATCCAGACATCCGCCCCGGTCTTGGACAGGCGACGGAAGCGGCCCGACTGAAACTCCCCCTTGCGCAGCTTATCCCAGAAGATGCGATAGGTTTCGCTTTCCCGCTGGTCCGGTGCCATGAAGATGGAGTGGTGGCGGCCCTTCACCTCATCCAGGCGGTAGCCCATGGCCGACAGGAAAATATCATTGGCTTCCAGAATGGTACCGTCGGGCGCGAATTCGATGATAGCGGCGTTGCGGCCAATGGCCTTGCTCTGTGCTGCATAGGCCAGATTGGCCAGCCGTTCGGCGGCATTGGCCCATTCCACGACATAGCCGGAGCGCACGCCATTGGTGGTGATCGGGCTGACCAGCAGGTCGAACATGCGGGTACCGACCTTGATCGTCGCCTCATGCGCGCGGGTGAGCGCCGACAGCATGGTGCGCTGATGCGTGGGGTTCTTGTGGAAAATGTCGATGTTGGAGCCGATCAGGCTGGCCATGCTGAAGCGCGGCAGCTCCTTCCTCAGATCGGCCTCCGCCTCCGACAGAAAACCCTGCAACGAGGGGTTCACGTAGGTGATCACCAGATCGGCGTTGGCGATCATGATGTTGGCGCGTACCAGATCCATGGCCTGCGACTTCAACTGGCCCTGATTATCCGCCTTTGCCATCCCGAACATGACCCTCTCCCCCTCGTTTGCGATGATTGACCCGTGACCAGCCCGGCGCTGCTACCTGTTTCGCCCGGCCAATCGTTTTCAGGATGGCGAGATAAGACGTTTGGCCTAGGTCACAATGCATACGAAGGGATAGGCTATCCGTTCGCGTAGGATAGGCAGGCGCAAAGCCAAGTATTGCGGAGCCAAAGGGGCCTGATCGGCTTTGACGTGCCAAATTCCCATTGATTTGTCTTTTTTGAACAATGACCCTAATGCTGCTGTGCAGCAGGATGCAGCGATCCGGACCGGCGGGTCGCGGTGCCGCGGGTAGGAGTGGCCGGGGGTTCCCGGCATCCGAGCAAACGGGTATCATGCGCACAAACCGGTAGAACACCTGAAACAGAGGGGGCCGCGTGCCGCTTTATCGTGATGACCAGGGGAACGTCTATTTTTCCCACAGCGTCCTGCTGACGGGGGAGGCGGTGCGGCCCGGCCCGATCCGCATGCCCGAGGATGCGTGGCTGCGTGTGGCACGGGTGCATCCGGCCTGGGTGCAGCGGTTGCCGCGCGCGGCCCTGGCCCTGGTGGCGCTGTCGGTGCTG
>NZ_JAIXSV010000359.1 GCF_027484505.1 Asticcacaulis sp. | reverse complement strand
TGCTGCTGGGCGACCCCGCCAAGGCCAAGGAAAAGCTGGGCTGGACCCACACCACCTCCTTCCCCGATCTGGTGAAGGACATGGTGCAGGCCGACGTCAAGCTGCTGGGTTGATCGGGTGCACCGGGGCAAAACCGGTGAAGCCCTAGACGAATCGCAGGTGAGGCAAGGTAATGATCGTCTGGCTGGCCTCCTATCCCCGTTCTGGGAACACCATGACACGCACCCTGCTGAGCCGGGTGTTCGAAATCCAGACCTATTCGGAGTATAATGACCGGTACGATATCGGGTCGACGCCGGAGATCGCCGAGAGTGTCGGCCATGTCTCTTATGATGGCACCTGGCAGGACTTCTACCAGATGGCCAGCGCGAGCCCGGATCTGTTCGTGGTCAAAACGCACGGCCTGCCCACCGATGATCAGCCGGCAATCTATATCGTGCGCGACGGCCGGGCGGCCATCGTCTCCCAGATCACCTATGACCGCACCCTGTTCAACATCGACCGTGGCTATGCAAATCTGATCAATGGCAAGGCGATCGGCGGGCCATGGAGCGACCATATCGAGCGCTGGAACCCGCTGGCGCGCGATCGAACCCTGTTCCTGCGCTTTGAAGATCTGATCCACCGGCCGGACCATGTGATTGATCTGCTGTCGCAGTTCCTGGGCCGCCGCCCGCTGCACGCCTGGAACAATCCTCTGGACCAACAGCGCCAACTGCTGCCCGGCTTCTTCAACAAGGGGCATGACACCAGCAATCTGCAGGCATGGCCGCCCGCCGATCTCGATTATTTCTGGGCGCGGCACGGCACCTGGATGGAACGGCTGGGCTATGGGACAGGTCTGGAGCGTCAGCCGTCCGACCCGCCGCTTGCGCCCCCACCGTCCCAGATCGTCGGCGGACCGATCCTCAGGTCCAGCGTTACGCCGCCGGCACGGGAGACCTACACATTTTCAAACGGCATCCGGCTCTACCGCGACACGATGTTGGACCAGCAGATTGAACGCTATGGCCAGCCCGGCAATCCCAACCTGCATGAACCGGACGAGGAACATTGGTTCACCACCCTGTTGGCAGAGTGCCGGCCCACCGCCGTGTTTGCCGATGTCGGCGCCGGGGTCGGATATTACAGCCTTCTTGCCCATAGACTGTGCCCGACCAGCCGTTTGGTGGCGCTGGAACCCCTGCCGGCGCATGCACAGGCCATCCGTGACCATCTGCACCTGAATGGAATCCCGGCAGACCGGTTAAGCTTGATCGAAGAAGCCGTCGCCCCGTCCGCGGGCGAGGCCAGTTTCTACGCCGCCCATTATGGCAGCCATCTGGCACAGCCGGGCGCAACCGCCAGCTTCCCGTCCATTGCCGTCCGCTGCCTGACACTGAACGATCTGGTGGACCGTATCGGTTCGACGATTGACCTGATGAAGGTGGATATTCAAGGGCTGGAGGCAGAAATCCTGCGGTCCGCACCGGACCTGCTGGCCGCCGGCAAGGTGTCGCGGTTCATTATCGGAACTTACGGCCAGGGCCTGCACCGGTCCGTGCGCGACCTGATCGCCCCCTGGTACGATATCCGCCATGATGATCCCACCCCGCCCTTCCAGCCGGACGGGTTGATCGTAGCACAGCACAAAGGCCTTTCATCCCGTTGATAAACCGGACCATTGCTGACGGGTTCGGCTTTTATTCCTTTACATGCATTGCATATTATCCTAGTGTGGAATGGTCGCTGGCCGATCTGCGACCGTAATCCCCCACATACAGGATCCAAAATGCGCTCCATCGTCTTGCAAGGCGATGCCATGGGCTTCCCCATGGCTATCGTCAATGTGTCGGACCATGTCTGCTGCCTGCAACTCATCGCGGGCCAGGCCAAACAACTGACGGTACCTGCCGGGGCCAACATCGCGTTGTTCGCTGCCACCGGTCCTTTCTGGTGCCGTATCGGTGGGGCGGTGACGCTGCCAACCGGTGACATCAGCGACGGCACCGCGCCAGAGTTGAACCCCGCCGGCCGCAATGTAGAGGCTGGCCAGATTCTGGGCCTTGTTGCACCGGCGGCCTGCGCGATCTCCATCTCCTTTTATCGGTGACTGGCCATGCTGAACGCCTTCAGTCTTCCCCTGCCCGCCTCCACCGCGGCCCCCAGCCAGAACCCGGTCTTCACCGGCCGGGTCTCCGTGCCCATCGGCACGACAGCCACCCCCGGCATCGGACCCGGTGGCGACCCTGATACGGGCCTTGCCCAACCGGGGGGCATGGACACCTATTCCATCGTCACCGGCGGCACAGAGCGTGTCCGTGTCGACCAAACCCGCGTGATGGTGGGATTCACCTCTCCCCCGGCAGATATCCCCGGGAACTCAACCTTCGCGCTGTCCGGACCTCTGACCACGATAAACCAGGATGTCCGTTATTTTCTCGGTAACTCCGCCGGCTTTGTCACAAGCGGACGGACAGCCATCGGCATCAGCTACAATGTGACCAGCAATTATGCCGTCATCGACGCCTTGAGCGGCGGTGTGGCATGGCGTCCCTTTGTCATCAGCCCCAATGCGACTACCCATATCGGGGGCACACCGGGCACCGATGCCCTTCGGGTCAACAGCACCGGGGCAAATGCCAACCGTGTTCAGGTCAGCGGTACGGGCGCCGGAACCGGCCCCACCATTGCCGCCGCCGGCAGTGACAGCAATGTCACCCTCCGCCTGCTTGGCCAGGGGAGTGGCGGCGTGCAGGTGGAGGGCACCGGTGGGCGTGTCGGTTTCTTCGGAACTGTGCCCGCCGCCAGATCCACGGTCACGGGCTCGAAATCCGGCAATCAGGCACTGGCATCGCTTCTGGACGCCTTAACCCAGCTTGGCATTATCACCGACGCAACCACCGCATAAAGGCCTGGCGGTCATTATTCCAACATTCAACGAATAATGGCCGCCCCTGCCGCCGGCATTCATGGTCGTCGACGCCACGCAGCCCCGCGAGCATGTTCCCAAATTGACTGGTGTCGCTATAGACCAAGGATGCATCTGCATGCTAATTCAATATGCTATGCATGGATCATGTATGAAGTGACTAACCATCACGAGCATAGCGCGGGGGAAATAGTGGGCAAGCACGGACTGGATCGACTGCGCCAAACGGCCTTCGGTGTCTGGGTCATCAATGATGACACACACTTCACCAAATGGATCGAGGAAACCGGTCGACTGGATCACCACCAGGGCTTTCTGGCCACTCTGCTGCCTTTTATACCAAAGGGTGGCGTTGCCGTTGATGCGGGGGCTTATATTGGTGACCACACCATTGCCTATTCAAACGCAGTCGGGCCAACGGGAACAGTCTTCGCCTTCGAACCCAATCTACTGCCCTTCATCTGCATGCAGCGCAACTGCCCTGATGTGATCGGGTTCATGGCGGGACTGGGATCGAAGCCCGGCCTTGTCGGCTACAGCGAGGCCGAAGGCAATATCGGGGCGGGTCGGCTTGCGTCATTGTCGGACGCAACATCGGCCGTTCCATTGCTGGCGCTTGACTATGTTCGCATGCCGCGGCTGGACTATTTCAAACTCGACATTGAAGGCTGTGAAACGGACGCTCTGCGCGGGGCCCGTAAGACGCTGGACGCCTTCAAACCCATCATGTGCCTGGAGATTAGTGACGGTCACCTTCGTCGGCAGGGCAGCAGCCGCGAAGAGCTTTTCCAGTTGCTGGAAAGCTATGGTTATTCGATACGTTTCCTCAGCGATCATCCTGTCGACCGTATCCAGTATGATTGCCTGGCCATACCCAATCAGATTCTGCCAGACCCCAGCTCTGTCGGCAGCATCCCCCTGTCTGAAATTGCCCAGATGAACAGCAACTTCCGGGGCGCCTCCCTGGGCCAGGGGTTGGTCATCGAAGCCTTCACTTCGACCGTCGATGCAGCAGCGCGGGCCGCCAGCACCAAGATAATTACCGACGAACGGCTACTGAACCTTAAATCCACGCTGGCGAATGTTCGGACGATTCTCGACAACGGCCAACCACAGCAGGCCCTTCAGATATTACTTACGGAGGCCGGCGATTGCCTGGTGACGGCGGATGCGCTAACGCTGCGGGGCGATGTGGAGTTTTTCCTCAAGCGTTTTGAGGAAGCTCTGGCCAGCTACAAGGCAGGAATCGCAATCGACCCCAAGCACAGGGACAGCAACATCAAAGCCATTGACCTGAGCTTGCGGCTCAATCGGCTGAAAGAAATGCGGAATCTCATTTCCGCCGCGGACAGGTGCGGACTTAAAGACGTTCGCATCGACATGCTGAATGCATGCTATTGGCTCCACCAGGGAAATTACCTTGAAGCGGATGCCATCATAAAGAGTGATGTGAAGCGCTTCTTGTCGGAGCGCTGGCTGTGCGATTGGTTCTCTGAGCGTGTCAAGCAACTCGTCTCGAAAGAGCAACTCATAGCCTGGACCACGATGTCTGACTCTTGAAGGGTAAGCGTCAGCTGTTCCCCGCGTCTTTTTTGTTTTTGAGACGTTTGGCGGCGGCGTTTCTGCGGTTTGCGATACGGCTGAGGGCGTATTGCATTGGGATTTCATCGATGGTGTTGGG
>NZ_JAIXSV010000050.1 GCF_027484505.1 Asticcacaulis sp. | reverse complement strand
TGCTGCGCCTGAAGGCCAACACCCTGTGGCCCGCCATGCACAAGGTGTCGGCCCCGTTCAATGCCGACCCGCAAAACGCGGCTTTAGCCGAACGGTATGGCATCGTTATTGGCTCCTCCCACGCCGAGCCCATGCTGCGTAACAATGTCGGCGAATGGAAGGAGTCGGGGGAGCGGTTCAACTATGCGACCAATCCGCAGGGAGTGCGTGCCTACTGGCAAACGCGTCTCAAAACCAATGGCCGCTACGAGAATCTCTACACATTGGGAATGCGGGGCATCCACGATTCCGGCATTGTCGGGGCTTCGACGACCGTAGAAAAACAGGCGCTGCTCAACCGCATCCTGTCGGACCAGCGTCAACTGTTGAAAGATACGATCGGTGACCCGAAAACAGTCCCGCAAGTCTTTGTACCCTATAAAGAAGTTCTGGAAATCTACCGCGCCGGGATTGAGCTGCCGGAGGATGTAACGCTGGTCTGGCCCGACGACAATTTCGGCTATATCCGTTACTTCCCCAATGCCGCAGAACAAAAGCGATCAGGGCGATCGGGCGTCTATTATCACCTGTCCTATCTGGGGGCCCCGCTCTCCTATCTGTGGCTTTCGACCACGCCGCCGGCGCTGGCGACCGAAGAGATGGCGCGCGCCTATGACAATGGCGCGGACCGTCTGTGGGTCGTCAATGCCGGGGACATCAAACCGGCAGAGGTCAATCTGACCCACTTTTTCGATCTGGCCTGGGATGTGAAGGGCGTGCGTGCCCTCAGCCAGAAGCAGTACCTGACGCGACTGGCGGGCGAAACCTTTGGCCCGCAAAAGGCCGAAGCGATTGGTGACCTGTGGGACCGCTATTACCGGCTCAATTTCGAGCGCCGCCCGGAACACCTGCAATATTACCTGCCCGGAGAAAAGGTACGCCGCTCCGGTCTGTCGCCACGGCAGGTGTTTGAGCGGGTGAGCGCCTTTGAAAACCTGATGGACGATGTCGAGGCGTTGAAAAGCGACGATCCGGGTCTGTTCCAACTGGTTGAATATCCGCTTAAGGCTTCGGCTCTGGCTAATCGGCGGTTTTTCGCGCTGGAAGCCTATGCGACGGAATATGAGCGCAATCCGCGTCTGGGGGGGCTTTATGCCGGACGTGCACTGGATTTCGACGCGCAGATCAAGGCGTTGACGGCGCGCTACAACAGCGGCAAATGGAAGGGCATTATTGCTGAGGAGCCCGCGGATAATTTGTGGACGTCTTTCCGCCTGTCGCCGCCCGTTCTGCCGGCGGCAACCCTGGGGCAGACGGGGGAACTTCCGGTTTATCGTCTGGCCGATGACGGGGTGATCCGCCTGGAGACCGAAGGGGGTGTCGCCAAAGGCTGGCGTCGGATCGAAGGCCTAGGGCGCGGCGAGGGGAGTCTGCGCGCGGTGATGGCGGATGCGGTTGTTAGCCTCCGCGCCGACATACCCACGGCCGGGACGTGGTGCGTCAGTACCCATATCCTGCCGATCTTCCCGACCGATGGGGCGGCGGCGTGGTCGCTTGATCTCACGACCGAGGGGGTAACCAGGCCTTTGACCTACGCCCGCGGACCGCAGGACAAGGCGTGGCAACAGGGCGTGCTGAATAATCGCCTGACGGCCTCTGTGCCCCTGACATTCGGTGCCGGGTCTCACGACATGCAGCTTCGGTCACCTCGCCCGGATCTCATTCTGGATGGTATCGATTTCGCGCCCGGCCCTTGTCCATAAAAGTCGTTTCAGATGTTCCAGGACTGTGATTTAGTCAGTCCTCATTCTCAGATGGGAGGCTTTGATCATGCGTACATCCCTGTTGACTCTGGTTCTGGCGGCCGGTGTGTCGCTTATGCCGATGATGGCTTTGGCCGATGCCGAAAAGCCAGCCAATCTGATCGCCGATGGTATCCCTGCGGTCCCGGACAGCATTGTCGCCGCCACGCGGCCCTATATGGAGTTCCGCACGGCCAGCTTCCGCGGCTGGGACCCGACGGATCGTTCGATGCTGATTTCGACGCGCTTTGGCAATACGGCGCAACTGCACAGCGTCAGGATGCCGATGGGGGCGCGCACCCAGATCTCGTTTGAGGCTGAGCCGGTCAGCGGGACCTTGTCTCCGAAAGGCGACGTGCTGCTGGTGTCCAAAGACACGGGCGGCAATGAGTTCTTTCAGCTCTATACGCTTAAGGACGGCCGGCTGACCCTGCTGACCGACGGCAAGAGTCGCAATAATTTTCAGGGCTTTTCCAGAGACGGTGAGCTGATCGCCTATAGCTCGACTCGCCGTAACGGTGCCGATACTGACCTTTATGTGATGAACCCGCGCGACCCGAAGACCGACCGTATGGTGGCACAGGTCAGTGGCGGCGGCTGGGGGGGTGCGGACTTTGCGCCGGACAAAAAGACGGCCGTGGTCGCGCAATATATCTCGGTCACCAAGTCGAACCTCTACCTGCTGGACCTCCAGTCGGGGCAGATGACACCCATCGGTGACCACAAGACCGACATTGCCTGGGGCGGGGTGCAGTTTGCGCCGGACGGTACATTGTGGGTGACGTCAGATATCGGCTCTGACTTTCAGCGGCTGGGGACGCTGGATATAAAGACGGGTAAGTTCACGCCCAAATCACCCGATCCCAAATGGGATGTCGAAAGTTTCGACATCGCCGATGACGGCAGCTTCATCGCCTATTCGGTCAATGAAGCCGGTGTTTATCGTCTGAAACTGCTGGACCCGAAGACGGGGACATCCACGCCGGTCACGTCCCTGCCGAAAGGCACGGTGGGTGGGTTTGACATCGCGCCGTGGGGTGAGATTGGCGTCACGGTCGCTTCGGCCAAGGCGGCATCGGATGCCTATTCGATTGATCCCAAAACCATGACTGTGAAGCGCTGGACGCAGTCGGAGACGGGCGGGCTCGATCCCAATGTTAATGCCGAGCCGGAATTCATCGAGGTCACTTCGTTCGATAAGGAAAAGGTGTCGGGCTTCCTCTATCGGCCAGACCCCAAAAAATTCCCCGGCAAGCGGCCGCTGATCGTCAATATTCACGGCGGGCCGGAAGGGCAATCGACGACCGGTTTCCTGGGGCGCAACAACTACCTGCTCAATGAGTTGGGTATCGCCATCTTCTATCCGAACGTGCGCGGCTCGACCGGCTTCGGCAAGCGCTTTGTCTCGCTCGATAACGGGCCGTTTAAGCGCGAGGATTCGGTGAAGGATATCGGGGCCTTCCTCGACGTTCTTGAGACGGATGCGGGCCTTGATGCTGCGAAGTTTGCGGTCACCGGCGGCTCCTATGGCGGCTATATGTGTTACGCCGTGGGTATCCGTTACGGCGCGCGTCTGAAAGGCGCCAACTGCGTGGTGGCCATTTCCAATTTCGTCACCTTCCTCGAAAATACCCAAAGCTACCGCCGTGACCTGCGCCGCGTCGAATATGGCGATGAGCGTGACCCGAAGCAGAAGGCCAAGCTGCTGGAGATTTCGCCGATGACGCGGGTCAGTGAGCTGCGGGTGCCCCTGATGGTGGTCACCGGGGCTAACGACCCGCGCGTGCCCAAGTCGGAAGCCGATCAGATCGTCGAGGCCGTGCGCGCCCGTGGCGGTCTGGCCTGGCATCTGGTCGGCATGGACGAAGGGCATGGCTTCGCCAAGAAGGCCAATCAGGACTATCAGTTCTGGACCAGCCTGATGTTCTGGCAGAAGACCCTGCTGGGGGAATAAATAAACCTCCTCCCTCTGCGTTAGCGGGGAGTTGCAGAGCCTGTCGAGGCAGAGGGGGCATAGCCGTCGTTTTGGCCCCCTCCGTCAGCTCATTTCATTCGCTGCCACCCCCCCCGTACGCTTCGCTACAGGGGAGGAGGTATTTACAGCAAGCCCTTAGTCTTAAGCGCTGCGATCGCTTTCACCAGCGCCGCCTCGTCGCCTGCGCTGACGATGGCCTGAATGCGGTCGGCCCCCAGTTCGGCCAGCACGACGTGGCGGAATTTCATCAGATAGCCGCTGACCTTGGGGTCATAGCCAAAGCGCGGGGCCAGCCTTTCCAGCACGGTGTCGGCGGTTTTTTCGGCGGCACCGGAATGGATATAGCCCGCGTCCGATTCGTTATGGATGAAGCATTCGCGCCAGACGCCGCTTTCGCCCGTTACGCCTTTGCCCCAGTTGATTTCCAGACCGTTTGTCCCTTCGCGTAGATACCCGGCCCTGACCGGATCCACGCGGGCGATGATAGCGGCGGCTTCCAGCCAGGTGGCGACCTTTGCCGCGCCGTCACCGACCGGTGCCGTGTGAGCGCAGGCCTGCGTGATCACCAGGCGCGGCGACAGCTGGCGCGCCATGCTCTCAGCCAGACCGAGCACGTGGTGCGCGCCCGTGCCATTGGGCCCGCCGATGCGCAGTTCGGCTAAGGTGGTGCCGTCGGCCTGCCACTGAAAAACCAGCGCCTTAGCCCAGTCGTGCCACAGGGCGGCGGCTGAGACGAGGCTGGCGTCCACCGGCAGGCCCGCGCTTTCGCTGTAGAGCGCCGAGAGGGCTGCGCCGGAGCGCTGATTGAAGCGTTCGTGCTCCGGCAAACCGCCGGGCCAGCCGTGGTGCGAATGCAGGGGGCCGCCTGGCGCCGCCACAAACGGCTGAGCAAGGGTGGGGCAGGCGCTGCCGTCGGCGGTAACGGGCGGGAAGACCCCGGCGGTGGTTTGCGGGCCGGTATCCGCAACAAAGCCGCGCGCCGCCAGCCGCGTCACGATGACCGACTTGCCTTCGGCGGTCAGCCCGGCGCGATGGCGCACACAGGTGGTCGGAGACAGGGCATCAACGGTTGCCGCGCGGATTCCCGGGTCCGTCAGCCCCTGAGCAGTTTGCTGTAAGCTCTTGTAATCCTTGCGTGCACGCTCGGCCACGTGCGGTTCGGCGGCCATGACCGATGTGGTGCTCAAAAGGACGAGGCTCAGGGCTAAACGTTTCATTTTATTTTCTCGATCAGGGCCATGGCGGCGTGCGGGTTCTTCACCTTGTCCCCACTGATGACATAGGCGAAGACGTCGCGCCTTTTAGCGCCGTTTTCGTGACGGTTTCTTTCGCCGACGCAGGCAATATCGTCGGGCACGGTGCCTTTCTCGATGGCCTTTAGCCGCCCCGACCATTCATCAAGCGCGGCTTGCGCATAGCCGATCGGCTCGTTTTCCTCGGTGCCCAGCAGGCGCAGATAGGCAAAGTCCGCCGTCTGATCGCCGATCTGTGGGAAGTCCTCGTCAAAGGCATTGACCACAGCCACCTTGTAGTGGCGCGCCATGTCAATAAATTCCGGCGTCTGAAAGGTCGGGCTGCGCACCTCGACCGCGTGACGCAGGCTCACCCCGTCATAGGAAGCGGGCAAAAGTTTCAGAAAGGCCTCGAAATCCTCAGCGTCGAACTTTTTGGTCGCCATGAACTGCCAGTTGATCGGCCCCAGCTTGCCCTTCAGTTCGGTGACGCCGGAGGTGATGAATTTTTCAATCGACTCCCCGGCTTCGGCCAGTACGCGACGATTGGTGGTGTAGCGTGAGCCCTTGACGCAGAAGACGAAACCCTCCGGCGTCTCATCGCGCCATTTGGCGAAGGTTTCCGGTTTTTGCGCACCGTAATAGGTCGAATTGATCTCGATGGAGGTCAGTTTGCGGCTGGCATAGTCCAGCTCCTTCTTTTGCGACAGGCCATCGGGATAGAAGGTGCCGCGCCATGGCTCGAAGTTCCAGCCGCCGATACCGATATAGATGCTCATGCCTGCCTCCATGTAGGGTAGGGTCACTATCTACGGCCAATGGACAGGCGCTGTCAGTATGAAAAAGCGGTAGGGTTGCGCCGACATTGCCGTTAAAGTGCGCGAATGAACTTTCTATCGACGTCTGAACGACTGGCCGCGTACCATCTGTGGCTGACTGAGCGCCCCGAACCCTGTGCCGGGATTATGGCGGGGCTTGAAACCGCCCGTCCGATCCGCCTCGATGCCGAGGGGCTGAGGGCCGAAGGCTGGGCGGACGACATGCCGCGCGGCTGGGCCGTGAAGGCGGGGGAGCCGCTGCGCATCGGCGGTTATGACGAAGATCGCGGTATTTACGACAGCGACGTCTTTGCCGGAGACGGCGGCGAACGGCGCACCGTGCATCTGGGGATCGACCTGTTCGCTCCGGCAGGGACGGACGTGTTTGCGCCACTTGCCGGGTCCATTCATTCGTTTCAGGATAACAATAATATCAAGGACTACGGCCCGACGGTTATTGTACAACATGAACCGCAGCCCGGACGGATATTCTGGACACTCTACGGCCATCTCAGCCGCGATAGTCTCGATGGCCTGTTTCCCGGCAAGGCTTTCAACGCGGGTGAGAGGCTGGCGCGGCTGGGCGATGACCGCGTCAATGGGGGCTGGTCGCCGCACCTGCATTTTCAGGTGATCCTCGATCTGGGCGGACGGTCGGGGGACTTTCCCGGCGTCTTCAAACGCTCTGAGCGCGACGTGTGGAAACAGGTCTGCCCCGATCCAAGGCCGCTTTTGGGGCTGACGCACCTGTGATGACGCCGCTTTATGCCGACGATAGCGTGCTGGTTTTCGACAAGCCGGCGGGCCTGCTGTCTGTGCCGGGACGCCTGCCGGAAAACAAGGATTCGCTGGCTTTGCGCGTGCAGGCCCTGTGGCCGGACGCCCTGATCGTGCACCGGCTGGATATGGCCACCTCTGGCCTGATCCTGATGGCGCGCGGGCCGCAGCCGCATCGCAGCCTGTCCATGGCCTTCGCGGAACGGCAGGTCGCCAAGCGTTATGTGGCGGTGGTCGCCGGTGAGGTGGCCGCCGAGCGGGGCGAGGTCGATCTGCCGCTGATCTGTGACTGGCCCAATCGCCCCCGGCAAAAGGTCGATCATGAGGTCGGTAAACCCTCCCTGACCCGCTACACGGTGGTGGCGCGCGAAGTAGGGTGCACGCGGGTGGCGCTGGAGCCCATTACCGGGCGTTCGCATCAGCTCCGGGTGCATATGATGGCGCTAGGCCATCCGATTCTGGGCGATGAGTTCTATGCGCCGGACGAGGTCCGCGCGCTCAGCCCGCGCCTGCTGCTCCATGCCGAATATCTGGCATTTCCGCATCCGGCAGACGGGCGCAGGATCGCGGTCGCCGCCGCACCCGCGTTTTGAAACTTACCGGTTTCTTATGGGCGGGCGCGCTTCCCCGATGGGATCGCTATGCGTGTAGCGTCATAGTGACGGGGTGAGAGTTCTCATTGAAGTCTTTTCTGGGTGACTTCCCTGAGCCACTGCCCCTTCCGGCCTCCCGGAAGGGGCTTTTTTCTGGCTATTTCACCACCGCACAGGCGACACGCGCCCCGGCCCCACCGATGGGCTGGCTTGAATAGTCGTCAGGTGCGGCGTGAACCACGACCGCCGCGCCGTCGGCGTCGTTCAGGGCCGATTTGCCAGGGGTGGGCGCATAGCTGACCAGCGACGAAAAGATTTCCGCTTTGGCCACGCCGTCCTTACCGGCATAGATATTGGTCAGATCGCCATCATCATTGGCGGCGGGGTTCAGCAGGCCGTGCACCAGCGCGCCGTGGCTGGCGTCATGCACGTGGCCTCCGGAATTCTGGAACTTGGCGGTGTCGCCGCAGTCGCCCTTGGCGTGGAAGTGCACGCCGTGCCAGCCTTCGCTAAGGCCTGTCGCTTCGATGCGCAGGATGACGCCCTTGGGCGCTGGGGTGACGGTGACGGTGCCGATGGTCTTGCCGTCATTGCCGATCAGGTCTGACGTCGCCGGGACGGCCAGAACCGGTGTGGCGGCGGCGATCAGGGCCGCGGCGAATGCGAATATGCGCATGGAATTTCCTTCTCTCATCAGTCCCGCCCGGCCGCAGTCTCTCATGCTTGCGAACGGTTATCAATTGGTCTGTGCGGTTTTACGAGGACAGCGGGATGATCCGTCGGCTTGACGTAGGCACAGAGTCGGGGGCAGGTCTCGGTACCACACATCATGTCTTACCGTGCCAAAGGATAGATATTATGACCGCCACCCCCACCACGGACGGCATCAGCCTCGAACCCGGCTGGAAGGCGGCGCTGACGCCGGAATTCCACAGTCCGTACATGCAATCGCTCAAAGCCTTCCTGAAAGAGGAAAAAGCCCACGGCAAGCGCATCTTCCCCAGGGGTAGCGAGTATTTCCGGGCGCTGGACCTCACGCCGCTCGATAAGGTCAAGGTCGTCATTCTGGGGCAGGACCCCTATCACGGCGAAGGTCAGGCGCACGGCCTGTGTTTCAGCGTGCGGCCGGGCGTGCGCATCCCGCCGTCTCTGGTCAATATATACAAGGAGATGCAGAGCGATCTTGGCATCCCGCCCGCGCGACACGGCTTTCTGGAACACTGGGCCAGGCAGGGCGTGCTGCTGCTCAACAGCGTGCTGACGGTTGAGGAGGGCAAGGCGGCCGCGCATCAGGGGCGCGGCTGGGAAAAGTTCACCGACGCGGTGATTGCCCGCGTCAATGCGTTGCCACAACCCGTCGTCTTTATCCTGTGGGGCGCCTATGCGCAGAAAAAAGCCGCCTTTGTCGATGCCTCGCGCCATCTGGTGCTGAAATCGGCACACCCGTCGCCTTTGTCAGCGCATAACGGCTTTCTGGGCAGCCGGCCGTTTTCCAAAACCAATGACTGGCTTAAGGCGCAGGGCGTGACGCCTATCGACTGGAAGCTGCCGGACAATCCTCTGGACGCATAAAAACGCCCGCCGGATGCACCGGCGGGCGTTTTTGAGTGCTTTCAGTATCGGGCTTAGGCGGCGCGCAGGCGCTGCACGAAGGCCACGACCTCGCCTTGCAGGTCGGCAGAACGTTCTTCCAGTTCCGACGACAAGCCCAGCAGTTGCTGCGCCGCGTGGCCGGTCATCTGGGCCGCCTGATCGACGCCCGAAATATGGCCGGTCACGTCGCGCGTGCCGGTGGCGGCGCGGTTGGTATTGGCGGCAATTTCATTCGTCGCTGCGCCCTGTTGTTCGACCGAGGCCGCAATCGAGCCGGTCAGGCCGCCAATCGTCTCAATCGTCCGCACGATGGCGTCGATGGAGCCGACCGTGACCGCCGTTGCCGACTGGATTTCCGAAATCTTGGCACGGATGTCGTCGGTGGCCTTAGCGGTTTGTTGCGCCAGCTGCTTCACTTCGGAGGCGACGACGGCAAAGCCCTTACCGGCTTCCCCGGCGCGCGCCGATTCGATGGTGGCATTGAGCGCCAGCAGGTTGGTCTGAGCAGCGATGGCCTGAATGAGGTTGATGACCTCACCGATCTGCTGAGCGGCGGTCGAAAGCGTCTGAATGGCTTCTTCGGTCTTCTTGGCTTCTTCGACGGCGCTCTGTGTCACTTCGGCGGTACGCACAACCTGATGGTTGATTTCACCGACGCTGGCCGACAGTTCTTCGGTAGCGGCGGCGACGTTTTGCACGTTGTTGGCGGCGTCGATAGCGGCCTGCGACACCGAGGCGGCGCGGTGCGATGCGTCTTCGGCCGTCTCATTGAGGCCGCGGGCGGCTTCGGCAACGGTGCGCGACGAGGAGATAAAGCGCGTAGCCAACTCACCCATATGCTTTTCAAACTCAGCGGCGATGCGGTTACGTTCGGCCATCAGTTCCTGATAGGCGCGCTTTTCGGCCATCTGCTGCTCGACCTTGAGCTGTTCGGCTTCGGCGGCGCGGTCGCGCAGCACGCGGATCGAACGCCACAGGCTGCCGATCTCGTCTTTCGCGGTGTGCTCCGGGATCGGCGTGTCGTAGGCGCCTTCGGAAATGCGCGTCACGCTGCGGTCGATGTTCTGAATCGGGCGCGAAATGACCTTGATGGCGACCCACAGAGACACGGCCAGCAGGGCCAGAATGCCGGTGACGGCCATCAGCAGGAAGAGGGTGGAACGGGTCTGGCTGTAGGCGGCGACCTCAGCCTGCGATTTTTCCAGATCGGCACGGATGGCGGTCACCATCGCGTCGATGTCTTTCTGGAAGCCCGAGCGGTTGGCGCGGTTGGCCTCGTTATTACCGAGCGCATTGGCCTCTTCCGGGGCAATGTCGCGGCCGACACGGGCGATTTCGCGGCGGAAGGTGATGAATTGCTGCGCCTTGGCTTCGACGGCGGCAAAAGCCGGCAGTTCGTTGGGCTCAAGCGTGGCCTTCCACGAGGTCAAAAGCGCCTGAATATCGTCGAGGCCCTTATCGACGCCATCGGCGAACTTCTTGGCCTTTTCGGTGCTTTCGGCCATGTAGACGCCGCGCGATTCCATCACCACAAGGGTGACGAGGCGGTTGAGCTTTTCGCCGTTATAGGCGTTTTGGTTGGCATTGCCGTAGCTGGCCAGGATCTTGTTGTAGTCGCCGATGGTGGCCAGCCCCAGACCGGTAATGGCCGAAGCGATGATGGCGAAGGCGGCGACCAGCGCCAGAATCTTGAACTTGATACTCATCTTTTTTTACCCCGAACTCTGTCCGGAAGATGTGGCCGTCCGCGTGTAAAGGCGGACGGCGCACGTCCCCGTTCAATAACAAGGTTACAATCTAGCCTCAGAGTCTTAAGGCTTTCTGACCGGGAAATTGAGATCACAAAATTTTGTTTTGTAATACAACATGATACATATGGTTTCTATTTACCTTAAGCGGATGAAGCCGGGGCAGAGCGCGGTGTGGCTTTTATAGGGGGTAAAGGCCGGATAGGGCTTGCCCCGCGTCAAGCAGGGTCTTAGGTTTGGCAGCAGATTTAGGGAGACCATCATGAAGACCCGTGCCGCCGTCGCGTTTGAAGCCAAAAAGCCCCTTGAAATTGTCGAGGCCGATCTGGAGGGGCCGCGTCACGGCGAAGTGCTGGTCGAAATCAAGGCGACGGGGGTTTGCCATACCGACGCCTACACGCTGGACGGACTCGATTCCGAAGGGCTGTTTCCCTCTATCCTTGGCCACGAAGGCGCGGGCGTTGTGCTGGAGGTCGGCCCCGGTGTCACCTCATTGAAGCCGGGTGATCACGTTATCCCGCTTTACACGCCGGAATGCCGTGAGTGTAAATCCTGCCTCAGCCGCAAGACCAACCTGTGTACCGCCATTCGTGGCACGCAGGGCAAGGGGCTGATGCCGGATGGCACGTCGCGCTTTTCCTATAAGGGGCAGGCCATCCATCACTATATGGGTTGCTCGACCTTCGCCAATCACACGGTCCTGCCTGAGATTGCGCTGGCGAAAATCCGCCCCGACGCGCCGTTCGACAAGGCCTGCTATATTGGCTGCGGCGTGACGACCGGCGTCGGCGCGGTGATTCACACGGCGCAGGTCGAGCCGGGGGCCAATGCCGTGGTCTTCGGTCTGGGCGGCATCGGTCTGAACGTCATTCAGGGTCTGAAGCTGGTCGGGGCGGACAAGATCGTCGGCGTCGATATCAACGACTCAAAGGAAGAGTGGGGCCGTCGCTTCGGCATGACCCACTTCGTCAATCCGAAAAAGGTGTCGGGCGATATCGTCGCGCATCTGGTCGAGCTGACCGGCGGTGGGGCGGACTACACGTTCGACTGCACCGGTAATGTCGAGGTCATGCGTCAGGCGCTGGAGGCCTGCCACCGCGGCTGGGGCGAAAGCATCATTATCGGCGTGGCGCCGGCCGGAGCCGAGATCAAAACCCGCCCGTTCCAGCTTGTGACCGGGCGTGTATGGAAGGGCTCGGCCTTTGGCGGTGCGCGCGGCCGCACTGACGTGCCGAAGATCGTCGATTGGTACATGGACGGCAAGATCGAGATCGACCCGATGATCACCCACACCCTGCCGCTGGAGCGCATCAATGAGGCCTTTGACCTGATGCACGCCGGCGAAAGCATCCGGAGCGTGATCGTATTCTGATGGAAGAGGACGACGATTTCGAAATCGAGCACGTCGAACCCTATAGCTGCGTCTTCTGTTCCGAGCCCATCGAGGACGAAAACGCCGCCGTGACCCTGACCGCGACGTGGATGCCGCACTGGCGCGCCGCCAAGTTTTCGCCTCTGGCGCAGGACTTCTGGTGCCATTCGGCGTGCCTGCAAAAGAACTGGCACGGGTCGTGGCCGTGGGAACCGCATGTGCTGTTCGGCGTCGATACGGGCGATGACCGCGACTATGCTGAGTCGCTGGCGCTGACCGTGGCGCGGCCTGAAGATCGCGCCGATATCGAAGACATGCTGGGGCTGGCCTACGAAGAAGGTCTGCACCGGTCCTACGGCTCGGATCTGGTCGAGGAGGTGCTGCCGTTCCTGACCGTGCTCGATCCGGCGCTGCTGACCTGCGGCACGTTTTACGTTATGGCCGATATGGACGGACAAATCGCCGCCTGCGGTGGCTTCACCCGCGAAGCCCCCGGTTCGGGCGAAGTCATCGAAGGCGTTGCCCATATCCGCCACTTTGCCACCCATCCGGACTTTGCCGGGTTTGGTGTGGGCAGCCGTCTGTTCCAGCACTGCCTGAAAGAGGCCAAGGCGGCGGGCCTGCGGGAATTTGTCTGCTATTCCGGGCTCAATGCCGAAGGTTTTTACCGGACGCTGGGCTTCAAGCGTGAAAATCTGATTGAAATTCACATGGCGGAGGGCGTCATCCTGCCCGGTATCCTGCTGCGCCGACTGATCTGAGGGTTTAATCATGGACATTACCGCGCAACACCGTCTGTTCGGCGGCACGCTGAGCTTTGTGAAACACGACTCGGCCGCGACCCAGACGCCGATGGCGCTCAGCGTCTTCGTGCCGCCAAGAAACGAAAAGAACGGCGAGGGGCTATTCCCAGTGCTGATCTGGCTGTCTGGCCTGACCTGCACGGCCAACAATTTCACCGAGAAGGCCGGGGCTTATAAGCGCGCGGCTGAGCTGGGCCTGATGATCGTGGCACCGGACACGTCACCGCGTGGCGAGGGCGTTGCCAATGATGAGGCCTATGATCTGGGGCAGGGGGCAGGCTTTTATGTCAACGCCACGCAAAGCCCATGGGCGGCGCATTTCCAGATGGAAACCTATGTCACGCACGATCTGCTTGAGCTGATCGCGGCGGAGTTCCCGGCGGATATGAGCCGCCTTGGCTTGTCCGGCCATTCGATGGGCGGGCACGGCGCGCTGACTCTGGCCATGAACTATTCGCACCTGTTCAAATCGGTTTCGGCCTTTGCGCCGATTGCCTCGCCCGTCCACTGTCCGTGGGGGCAGAAGGCGATGGAAGCCTATCTTGGCCCGTCGCACGAAGCATGGGAAACATACGATGCAGCCCTGCGTCTGGCCAAGGGTAAGGCCCTGCCGTTCGATGAAATTCTGGTCGATCAGGGGCTGGCCGACCCCTTCCTTGAAACCCAACTGATGCCGCATCTGCTGGAACAGGCTGCGGGGGTGGTGGGGCAAAAGCTGACCCTGCGCCGTCACGAAGGTTATGACCACAGCTACTATTTCATCGCCAGCTTCATCGATGAGCACCTCGACTTTCACGCGGCTCGCCTCAAAGTCTGAGACAGAAAGCCTGAGCGGGCGAAAGCCCTGATCACGTATAATTTAGTTCACGACATCATTGCGCGCTGCGATATTCGCCTTTACGGTTAGTATCGGAGCCGCAGGATGGCTTCGTTCCGGATCTTCCCCCCAATGTTACTCCTTGCCTGTGCCGTCGTCCTCCTTCTGGTGGTGCTGAACGGCATATTTGCCATGTCCGAACTGGCCGTGGTGTCGTCTCGCCGTGCCAAGCTGCAAAGCCGTGCCGACAAGGGGGACAAGGGGGCGCAACAGGCGCTTAAGCTGTCGCAGGACCCGACGCGCTTCCTGTCGGCGGTGCAGGTCGGCATTACGCTGATCGGTATTCTGGCCGGTGCCTATGGTCAGGCCACGATCGCCAGTGAGCTGGATCACCTGCTGGAACATAACTTCCCGACGCTCGCCCCCTATAGCGAGGCACTGGCCACCGGTATTGTCGTCGTGCTTCTCACCTATCTGTCGCTGATCGTCGGCGAACTGGTGCCCAAGCGCGTGGCACTGATCTTCCCGGAAACCATTGCGGGTATCGTCTCACGTCCGCTGTCGTTTCTGGCCATGTGCATGGGCCCGTTTGTGACGTTGCTGACCGGCTCGACCACACTGGTCCTGCGTCTTCTGGGTATCCGCGACGAAAAGGGCGAGACTATCACGCAGGAAGAGGTGGAAACCGCTCTGGCCGAAGGTATGGGCGCGGGCCTGATCGAGCCGGCGGAACAGGCCATGATGACCGAAGTGATGCGTCTGGGCGACCGTCCGGCGCGCGTGGCCATGACGCCGCGCCCCGAAGTGTACTGGATTTCTATTGATGACGAAGAAAAGGTCATCCGCAATGACATCCGCGCCTGCCCCTATTCGCGCATCGTCGTGGTGCGCGGTCAGGACATGGAAAACCCCATCGGTATCCTGCATAAGCGCGATGTGGCCGATACGCTCTTGAGCGGTGAGCCGCTTGACCTGCAAAAGCTGATCGCCGAGCCGATCTATATTCCCGATACCACCTCGCTCCTTCAGGCGCTCGACATGTTCAAGGCGTCGAAGCTGCATATCGCCTTTGTCGTCAATGAGTTCGGCACAATCGAAGGCGTGCTGACTCCGACCGACCTGCTGGAAATGATCGCCGGTGACTTCAATGAGGAGCACGACGACGAACAGCCGATGATCCTGCACCGGGAGGACGGCTCGTGTCTGGTCGATGGCCGCGCTGACCTGTTCGAGCTGTCGGAAGCGCTGGATGAGGCCTACGAGCCCGGCACCGGTTACCACACGGCGGCGGGTCTGGTCCTGCACCGTCTGGGTCGCTTCCCCAAGGAGGGCGAAATCCTGACCCTGGGTCATCACCGCGTCGAGGTCATCGACATGGACGAACGCCGCATCGACAAGCTGCTGTTCACGTCCATTCGCAAGCCGGAAAAGGACGAGGCGGACGAGGAGTAGGCCGGGTTTGGCGCGGCAGCGGCTTGACTCTGCGCGCCGATGACGCCATAAGCGCCGCTTCTCCTGCTTACCTTCGGTAGGCGGGCTATTACGGGTTGATCCTGAACCGCCGTTGAAATCGCTGTCTCGCACTCTCGCGGGACGCCGGACAGGGTTATATAAAGGTAAGACTATGTCGAAGCGCCACAGCGCCAAGTACAAGCTCGACCGCGCCATGGGTGAAAACCTGTGGGGCCGTCCCAAGTCCCCCGTCAACAAGCGCTCCTACGGCCCCGGCCAGCACGGTCAGCGTCGCAAGTCCAAGGTTTCGGACTTCGGCCTGCAACTGCGCGCCAAGCAAAAGCTGAAGGGCTACTACGGCAACATCACCGAGAAGCAATTCTCGAAGATCTACGAAGAGGCCGATCGCCGCAAGGGCAACACCTCTGAGAACCTGATCGCGCTGCTGGAGTCGCGTCTGGACGCCATCGTCTATCGCTGCAAGTTCGTGCCGACCGTGTGGGCGGCCCGTCAGTTCGTCAACCACGGCCACGTGCTGGTCAACGGCAAGAAGGTGAACATCGCCTCTTATCGCGTGAAGGTCGGCGACGTGATCGAGGTCCGTGAGCGTTCGCGCAACATGGCCCTGGTGCTCGAAGCCCTGCAATCGCCCGAGCGCGACGTGCCGGACTATATCGAACTGGACGCCAAGGCGATGAAGGCCACCTATCTGCGCCTGCCGGAACTGTCGGAAGTTCCGTATCCGGTCAAGATGGAGCCGAACCTGATCGTCGAATATTACTCCTCGTAATAGTCGAAGCCGCGACGGTGAAAACAAAAACCCCGGAAGGTTCGCCTTCCGGGGCTTTTT
>NZ_JAIXSV010000045.1 GCF_027484505.1 Asticcacaulis sp. | reverse complement strand
GACCGTCAAGGCCGGCAAGGTGGAGGCCGATGGCCAGGGCAAGGAAACCAAGGTCGCCTTGTCCCTGCCCATCGATATCGGCCTGTTCACCGCCAGCCCCGGCGATGACGGGTTCGATGCCGGCAAGGTGGTGGCAATGGAAAAACGCCCCGTGGATGACAGCACGACGGTCATCGAGTTCCTGACCGACAAGCTCCCCACCCACGCCGGCATCGACCCCTACAACAAACTGATCGACCGCAACTCGGACGATAATGTCGTGAAGGTCGAGGTGAAGTGAGAGAGGCGCGGACGGGGGCGCCGGCAGTTGGGGCGTTGATCAGAACTATCAGGTTCTGATCAACGCAAATCGGCATAAATGGTCCGGAGCCGAGCCCGCGACCACAGAATTACAGTCTTGACATATTTTTTGTCAGTTGCCGCCAGACCAAACGGAGTTCTCCGGCGCTCACTGTCCGAAAATCGTTGCCAGTATCGACATGCCTGAGGCCGTCACTCACTGATATCAGCCTCGATCGAGCTGTTTCGACAAGGATTGCCAGTTCGGACAGTTGCTGGAGGACTTCACCTGACTGGCTCGAGATTGCATTGGCAGCCGAAATCAAGCGAGCCCTTGACTGGATCTGGGTGCGCTGCCGACCGGTCTGGGTTGACAGTTCCTTGTTGGAATGAACAAAGCCCCGGCGCAACAGATCACGGGCACTCCGCTGCGTTCGAAACTCACGCTCCCGTTCCGATTTGGACATGCCGGTCATACAGCGACGGTTCACACTGGCAAAGACCCGACGCGCGCCCACGTGGCTTTCCAAAATACCTTTGTGCATTGCTTGAAAAGCCGACTTCATCTGCTCCGCCTTTTCGGCCATCCGACCAACGCCGCTCTTAATCGGCTCCAGCTTTTCAAGGATCAGGCTCTCTGCCACCAGGCTCCCCGGTTGTTCCAGCATGTCGATGCATGTCGTCATCAACGGGTCTATCTCCTTCAACAATGAAGGCAAGACATGTCTGAGGATGGGGAGGATGTGATCGATCCACTGGCGAAGCAGCTTCTGATAAGCCGCAATTTCCTGGTCCTGCGGACCATCCGGAATCCATTCCGGTTGCCGATCCGCCCCCAGGATAACGTAGACATAGCTGGTGAATGCAGCGATATCCGACTTTCGGTCTCTCGACTGCTCCATATCCGCCCTCGTCGTCAAATGGATCGACCACCATTGCAGGTCAGGCGACGGACACCGTTTTGACCTCCACCTTGACTGCCAGCAATTGTTCGGCAAATTCCGCCAACTGCTTCCAGGCACTCGACGCGGCGAGGACACTGATGGAGGCCTGTGCTTCACCAAACAGCGCCAGCATGGTCGCTTTATCGATCGTGTCGATTTCCTGGATGACGGCGGCAAGCTTGCCAGACAGTGTGCTCCACAACTGGGTTACCTTGGCCATTGCCTCACGGGCCTGCTTGTTGGCCTCGGTAATCGACTTTAGACTTGTTGCCAAGGTTTCATAAGAGAGCGCCAAGCGCTGGGTTTCGGTGAGTTCACTGGTCGCCTTGCGCAGTTCCTCCAGTTCCTTTCTCAACTGGCTGCCAGCTTCGGACGCGCTGTAAAGGCCATAACCCGCAGCCCCGGCCGCGGCGACGGCGCCCACAACAGCGATAGCAGCCGCACCACCTGTGGCAACCACGGCCACAACAATTGCAATGACAGCAAGCACAGTGCCGCCGACAGCAATCCACTGGCTGGAATTCCGCTTCGCCTCCGATGCCTCGACGGACTTGGTGATAGTGTCGCGGATACGCCTGCAATCCGCCAGCTTCTGATCGGTTGCCTTGGACAATAGTTCGACACGATGCCGACCCGCCTCAATCGCATCAAAGTCAGCTTGCAGGCCCTTCGCGAAGCGTTCGAGTTCGTCGGCCAACTTACCAACCTTGGCCTTCTCGTCGTTGAGCCTCTTCAAGAGGGAGGTGGCATATCGCTTCACGCGCTTTCTATTGGTGGGGTCGAGGTCGCCGGTATCGGCATCGGCCAGTTTCAGAACCTCGCTGATCACCTTTGTCGAGGCGTTGAAACTGTTCGAGTAGCTGATAATGGAAAGCGGGATGCCGGAAAAGATGCTCGGAGAGAGCTTCACGGTCCAATCAAGGGCCCGGTTCTTGGCCGTCGCGAATGCCAGGGTGGTTTCATTATACCATTGTGGCACTTCGCTCTTGGGATAGGGAGGAAGAACCGTGTTGAGAACGGCCTGGCAATAAGCGTTGATTTGCATCAGCGCGCAAGCCTGCCCAACAAGGGCTTCGTTGCTGTTGGCAGGAGGAGCGACATCTCCATTTTTGACAGACGGCTTCGTATTCGCCGCATTGGACGACGGAGCGGCCTGGTCCTTTTTTACGGTTGATGTGCTATTCGTCATGTCGGATCTCCGGATTACGATAGTGAAGCTGAAAACTCGTCACGGCCTAAGCGCTTACGCCACCGACGATCTTGAGCGGTGCCGAAAGGTCGAGTTTTTCCGCTATAGGGCGGACCTCATTCACCATTTTCGATTGAAGTAGCGAAGCCTCCCGCGCGACACGGGCCCAAACCGCAGCTGCTGTACCCAAATGCTTGAAGGCGGGCAGCTTTGAAAGATCGTCAGTTTCACCCAGCATATTGAGCGCTGCATCGATCTTTTCGCCTTCGGCGGCCCACATATTGGCCAAATCTTCGCCAATCTTATGTGGAGATTTGATATTTGACTGAATATCTTCAAGAGATTTATCAACCATCTCGGAAATAATAAGCGCCTGAGCGACAGTCGATATCTCACGAATTTTCTTCAAACATTCCGATAATTTTGCAGTATATTCCTGGTGAAGGCTGTTCACTTTGAACTGCGTATAGATGAGCAGAGCCGATGCGATAACGACGGCCACGGGCACACCCTTGATCAGCTTGGCCGACGTGATCACGCCCAGGGAAACCTGCTTCGCCTTCACGAAAATGCCCGCCATATTCACGGCCATCGTACCGCCAGAGCTCCAGGCGATGTTTTTAAACAGGGAACCGGCGGCTCCAAGGTTCGTCGTGGGGGTGCTTTCCTTGAAGCGGTCTTCGGCTGACTTGCGGTCAGCCTCCAGCGCGTTGAGTTCAGCACGCAGGCTTTGCAGCGTCCCGGCCTCCAGTTGGTGTTTCTTCACGGCTTCGCGACGCGCCGAGACGACGGATTTACGCAACTTGGTGAGTTCGTCGCCCATGGCCTTCTGTGCATTCACGGCAGCCTTAAGCTGTTTCTGCGCCGTGTCGACCCGTTGTTTCAGGTTGGTCAGCCCCGCCATTGCGGCACGACGAGCGGCCGCATCGCGACCTGAGGCAACATTGCTTTCAAACAGCTTGACGAATGCCTCGAACGTGTTCGAGTACTCAATCAATGGCTGTGTGATGGCCACAAGCAACTCAGCGTTCCCCTTTCGCAACCACTCGCCACCGTTCTCCTTGGCGCCTTTAAGGGCGTCCGCAACCGTTGCCCTCCACGGCAAGTCAGGCTGAAATTCGGGAATCACGGTATTCTGCAAAGAAAATATTGTTCCTCGAAACTCCAACGTCGACTCTGTCAGCGCATTTATGGAATTGATGACCCTGTCTGGTGACTTTGGCGAAAGCATTTCGTTTCTCCTTTCATATTGTCAAAAAAAGCCTACGCGAATATTTCGAAATGTTTTCCATATAAATAGATCATTCTCTGATATTAATATTTAATAAATATTTATCAGAAGAATTCCTCTATGTGCTTTGAACATCCCCACTAAATCACCGGACACCTCATATGTTCAATACCACCAATAGCGACATCGACCCTAAGATATGAAGGCGATGAGTCTCCGGGGCCCCATTCCGCGCGACGGCTTTTGAGAAGGGTCACGCGATGTGCGCCGCACGAACTAAAACCGCGATGCCGGCTCACACGCCCCCTGTTCAAAGCCTAACGATCTGTTAATCTCAATCTCGCGGATGCGAAACGAAGCCATTGTCGGCATCGCCCTCGACAGCGGATCGCATGGCACGAAGGGCGCAGGGGGCTCTGTTGAGCGGGTCTGGAAAAGGTG
>NZ_JAIXSV010000070.1 GCF_027484505.1 Asticcacaulis sp. | reverse complement strand
GTCGGGCCGGTTCCGATGATCGCAATTCTCGGAAGCATGAAAACACCCGTTTGCCGCCGAGGGATCTCGCACGGATGCGCCTTCAAATCTTCAGTGTGAACTTTGTTCCATGAGACGCCAGACGAAGTTAAAGCCGCGTATCAAACGGGGTATCGTAGGGCTAATCGATTACGGACATCGTTCGCAAAATTTCCGCAACCTTTGGATTCATGCAGTGATAGTAGATGGTAGCACCATCCCGCCGCCTGGAGACGATCCCGGCATGACGAAGTTTCGATAAGTGCTGAGACAATGCCGATTGGCTAAGACCAAGCTCCATTGCCATCTCGTTCACCGACCATTCCCTCTCCATCATTTTCAGGACGGCCGCAAGTCGGACGTTGTTAGCTAGACCAGCGAACACCGAGGCAGCCCGGCTGGTATTTCGAATTCGCTGTTGACGCGCCTGCTCGAGGACTACATCTGACATATGCATTTGGAAACTCCGGATAACCTTACAAAAGAATTAATCAATATAGTGAACACTTCGTTAATATTTGTAGATCAGATGTGTTTTTACAGCAGCGCGCCCAGCAGCCACGATCCGCCCCATCCTTTTAGGCTGGCTGTTCTGCAACGAAACAGCCATTTCCAGCGCCCGAAATGAAATTTAGTGTTTCCATAAATTGGCGATGGATCTTCAAACAGCTTAGCTACTTGTGAACCTGTGTCGTTCGTCTGTGCGACTTATGGTCAGGCGGCGCAGAGACGTTAAACCTTGCTCGCCCACGCCGAAAACCATGAATTACGCCCCCGGCCAATCAATTGTTCACGGCTGCACAATTGATAATTATTATTTCCATTGAAGGTGATTTTTTACATTTACGATAACGTAATATAAGCACGTGTAACAATGATTCGCGCATATAATTGCTAATTAAATCGACACTTGGGCTCACGTTATGCCAGACGCCGGCTTCTTACTCTTGATTAACATTTCAATAGGGGTTTTGTTTGCAGCGTCGTTCGTCGGCTTTTCTCGGCAGAGCAAGTTTAAATTAGGTTATTGGAGCGCTGCAGGTTTTCTGGCGGCAGCTCTGACCACTCTGGCTGAATCGTTCGCTGGCATCCTTCCCTCAAGATTGGTTTCGTCTCTTTCCTACGGCTTTCTTCTCACCGCACTCTCGTGCATCTTCGTGGGGCTTTGGCAACATTACCATGTTGGCAGGGTCGCTGCCCTTACGTTAGGCTTTTCGCTCACCGCCCTGCTGTTTCATCAACTGGTTCTGATTGAGGCGCCTCGGGATGGAGCGCTGCACGCGATAGGCTATCAGACAAGCTTTGCACTTTTGAGCTTGGCGTCGTCGGTCGCAATCGTGACAGGAGGGCGGCGCAGACTCGTTGACATAAGTTTGTGCATCGTCCTCGCGCTCATGGGACTGCAGTTTTGGGTCAAAAGTTGGCTGGCCTATCAGCTTACCACAGGTTTAAGTACGCAGACCTATATCTACAGTCAGTATGCACTCTATTCACAAACTGCCGCGGCTATATTGTCTCTGTCGCTTGGGGTTGGTCTACTGGCTCTTATCGTGAGTGAAGTCTACGGCTCCAGGCTCGACCGAGCGTTCCGTGACAATCTTTCCGGTTTGCTTGGACGAGACGCATTTGTCGCTGCCATCTGCGACGGTGGAAACGTTGCTCAGACGTGGAAGAGCGGCTGCTTAATCCTTGCGGACCTGGACCGATTTAAAGCAATCAATGACAGCTTTGGCCACGCCGCTGGAGATTTGGTGATTTCCACCTTCGGTGGCCTTCTTCTCAAAGCAGCTCCCTCACAATCGCTATGCGGTCGTTTCGGTGGTGAGGAGTTTGCGGTTTTGTTGCCTGAAGCGGACTTATCTACGGCTTGCGAGATTGCCACCAACGTGCGCCACCTTCTGGAAACCCACCAATTTGGATTTGCAGAAGATACGCGCTTCACCGTTAGCATCGGGATCACGATTTATGGGGATCGTGAACCATTTTCCTCGGTTCTTCACCGTGCAGATGTCGCCCTTTACCGCGCTAAACGTCTTGGTCGAAACCGCCATGAGATCGACCTTCCAGATCAGCTGGCATACGCAGACCAGAGCCGAGGCTCAGCACGGAGCTACACATGAGCGAATTGCAGAATAAAATCCTTGAGCGGCTGAGCGCTCAAGGTATCAACCTAGATCTGAATTCGGGTTATCTCCGGCACAAATGGTTGCTTGCGGCCGCACTTGATCTGCACTGCGCAGCCGGGGGACGCCTCGAAGACGCACTGGAGCTTGTACAGAATTACGACAGTCCACCTCTGGATGTTGCCACAGCTGTTGGGAACATAATCGTCGAGACTGCCGTTGTGAGTCGAGCTGCCGATCTAGATATGATTCAAGCAGCCTACAATTGGATCGACAGGGCCTAAAACGGTAGGGTAGTAGCTAAGTCGGTAGCTCTATCGTTGGAACATGTTACAGGCTTTTTTTGCTACGACAGGAGTCAACATCTGTGCAGGGCCTGCTCGCTAAATGCTGTGTGTGGCAACTGCCAGTTGGTTACAGTGGCGGCAATGGTTATCCTCAGTCTGGGCCTCCTAGAGGCAGACACGTCCTTCTTCCTCCACGCTGAGACCGTGATGTGTATCTCCTCCTGTATGACCTAGTCGACGGCGAGGCGTGCGGTGATTCCTTACAATCTGTACAACCTGGGCAGCCGTAGTGCCTATTGGGC
>NZ_JAIXSV010000302.1 GCF_027484505.1 Asticcacaulis sp. | reverse complement strand
TGCGTTTCCCCAAGCAATGCGGTTCGATCTTCGCCCATTGGGCATCGGTTAGAATATTGCGGTCCATGAACAGTATGAATCACAATTCGATTCATCTGTGAATCCCCACAAACCCTAGACAACACGTATGGCGGTCTGGATTTTTTGGCGTTACCATGGTTGATACAGGCCGGTTGTTTTCTCAAAGCCTGTTGTTGAGCGAGTCCGCGATGAGCACCTTTCTTCTGATTGCCGCCTTGCTGGCGATGTTTGCGGTCCTTGTCGTACTGGGCATAGGCGTGTTCAGCCTCTATCGCGGCGGCCGGTTTGGCGAGCGCTGGTCGAACAAGCTGATGCAGTGGCGCGTCATGCTTCAGGCCGTGGCCATCGGCCTTCTGTGCCTGCTGGCCTGGTGGAAATCGGGACACTGAACCGCTTATGGTCAAGCTCAACAGGATTTACACGCGCACCGGCGATGACGGGACGACCGGGCTGGGCGACGGGGCACGGCGGCTGAAAACCGATGCGCGCGTCGTGGCCATGGGCAGCGTCGATGAGGCCAATGCGGCGCTGGGCGTGGCGCGCCTGTTTGCGGACGGTGCGGTCGATGCCCTTCTGGCGCAGGTGCAGAACGATCTGTTCGATCTGGGGGCCGATCTGGCTGTGCCCGATGACGGTCAGCCCAAAAGCTGGACGCCGCTGCGGCTCGATGCACAGCGCGTGGAGGGGCTGGAACAGGCGATAGATCATTATAATGCCGAGATGGAGCCCCTCAGTTCCTTCATCCTGCCCGCCGGGTCGCCGCTGAGCGCGCATCTGCATCTGGCCCGCACGATTGCGCGGCGGGCTGAGCGCGATTGCGTGGCCCTGACGCAGGTGGCGGATGAGGTGGTGAGCGCGCCGGTGACGACCTATCTCAACCGGCTGTCGGACTTGCTGTTCGTGCTGGCGCGCCACGCCAATGATCAGGGCCGCGCCGATGTGCTGTGGGTACCGGGCAAGGTTTAGGGCTTTGACCACGAAAAACACGAAAAGCACAAAACCCTTTGCGGGGATAGTCCGCATATAGCGCGGTAACGCTTAGAGCGGAATGATTTCAAATGGAATCATTCCGCTCAAGCCGCCATTGAGGCGGCGGCCAAGGTGGCAAAGACACCGCCCGGCGAGGGGCGAAACAAAATCTAGATCATTATGTTTCTACCAGAAATCATAATGATCTAGTGTGTGGTAATCGCCGTCAAGGCCCTTCGGGCATAGGCCGTCATACACACACCGTTCGTGATTTTCGTGTTTTTCGTGGCTAAGTCTTACTTTGACGCACTGGCCGACGAAGCCGCCGGCTGATCCACCGGTTTGGGCGAACCATTAGACGCGCCTTTGGCGTCTTCGGTCGGCCACAGGATCTTTTGCGGCTCGCCCGGCTTACGTTTGGTCAGAATCGGCAGATAGACCGGCGTTTTGCACGCGCGGTATTTGTCCGACCACCAGCCGCCATTGGCCTCACACTTGCGGCGCGGCATTTCGTACAGCGCGCCGTAAACCAGAATGCCGATGCTGGCCACTATGAAGACCCCCAGCGCGATTAACTTGACGCGAAGGATAAGATTTTTGTCGGTTTTCATACGGGTGGCTTCCGCTACGGCGCGATCAGTTGAGTGCCCGTTTCCATGCCTTCAAACCGCGCCTCAGGCAAGCGAAATGGTTGCCGTTGAGATCGGAAAGCCAATAAAATGCGCGGGTTTCCGCCACGACACCGATTGACTTTGAGGGGCAGCGGCGTCACTAAACACACATCAAATGCAAAGCTTGCTGCGAGGAAAGCTCACCATGAAGGTACTGGTACCCGTCAAGCGGGTGTTGGACTACAATGTCAAGGTCCGCGTCAAGTCTGACCAGACCGGCGTCGATCTGGCCAATGTCAAGATGGCCATGAACCCCTTTGATGAAATCGCCGTCGAAGAAGCGGTGCGCCTGAAGGAAAAGGGCACGGTGACCGAGATCGTCGCCGTCTCCATCGGCGTGGCGCAGTGCGAGGCGATCCTGCGCACGGCCCTGGCCATGGGGGCCGATCGCGGCCTCTTGATCGAAACCGATCAGGACCTTGAGCCGCTGGCCGTCGCCAAGGTGCTGAAAGCCGTGGTGGCTCAGGAAAACCCGGACATCGTGCTGATGGGCAAGCAGGCCATCGACGGCGACAACAACGCCACGGGGCAGATGCTGTCGGCCCTGCTCGACTGGCCGCAGGCGACCTTCGCCTCGAAGGTGGAGATCGCGGGCTCAGAGGCGCTGGTCACCCGCGAAGTCGATGGCGGCCTGCAAACGCTGGGCGTGCAGCTTCCGGCGGTCATCACCACCGATCTGCGCCTCAATGAGCCGCGCTACGCCTCTCTGCCCAACATTATGAAGGCCAAGAAGAAGCCGCTCGATACGAAAGCACTGGCCGATTACGGCGTCGATGCGGCGGCGCGCCTGACGGTGGTCAAGGTCACCGAACCGGCCAAGCGCTCGGCGGGTATCAAGGTCGATAGCGCCGACGCCCTTATCGCTAACCTCAAGACGGCAGGAGTTCTCTGATGGCGGTTCTGGTTATAGCCGATCACGACGGCGCGCACCTGCGCGACACCACGCTGAAGGTCATCACGGCGGCGCAAAAGCTGTCGGGGGATATCGACGTGCTGGTCTATGGCGAGGCGTCTGCCGTGGCCGCTCAGGCCGCCGGTGCGGCGGGCGTGCGCAAGGTGCTGACCGCCGAAAGCGCCGAGCTGAAGGCCGACATCGCTGAGGCTGTTTCGGCCCTGATCGTGTCGCTGGCCGGTGGCTATGACGCCATCGCCATTCCGGCCACCGCGTCGGGCAAGAATGTTGCGCCGCGCATCGCCGCTGCGCTCGACGTTTCGATCATTTCGGATGTCATCGACGTGGTGGCGGGCGACACCTTCGTCCACCCCATCTATGCGGGCAATGCGCTGGAAACCGTCAAAACGGCGGACGCCAAAAAGGTGCTGACCGTGCGTCCGACGGCCTTTGCGCCGGTGGCAGCGACGGGCGGTTCGGCGGCGGTCGAAGCCGTGGCGGTTCCCGCGGTGACGCTGAAGACGCGCTTTGTGTCGGACGAAAAGGTCGTCTCGGACCGTCCGGAACTGGGGGCGGCCAAGGTGGTGGTGTCCGGTGGCCGGGCGCTGGGTTCGGCCGATGAGTTCAAGGCGGTGCTCGAGCCTCTGGCTGACAAGCTGGGCGCGGCAGTCGGCGCGTCACGCGCGGCGGTCGATGCGGGCTATGCCCCCAACGATTATCAGGTGGGGCAAACCGGTAAGGTCGTGGCGCCTGAGCTGTACATCGCTGTCGGTATTTCGGGGGCCATTCAGCACCTTGCCGGCATGAAGGACTCCAAGGTCATCGTCGCCATCAACAAGGACCCGGAAGCCCCGATTTTCCAGGTCGCCGATTTCGGTCTGGTCGAAGATTACAAGACCGCCGTTCCGGCTCTGCTCAAGGCGCTGGGCTAGAGGTGACCATTTAAGATTTAATGCGGCTATTTTCTCCTCCCCACTCCGTGGGGAGGTGGCAGCGAGCGAAGCGAAGCTGACGGAGGGGTATTACCGTCCGTAAGATACCCCTCCGCCTCGTAAACTCGGCACCTCCCCATAAAATGGGGAGGAGGAAGATCGTAAACGTTAAATCATCATCACAGCTGTGCCCTTACCGTATCCCCGGCGTCTCAGCGCCGGGGATTTTTTATTGTAACCCTTGATTACCCGGTGGGGCGGTTTAAGCTCCTGCCATAATAACAAGTACCGCGGGTTCAAAATGACAGAGATCAAAGTCGTCGGCGTTATCGGGGCAGGGCAGATGGGGTCGGGCATCGCGCAGGTGTGCGCGCAGGCTGGCTACGAAGTCTTCCTTTACGATCAGCAGGCCGCCGCCATCGCCAAGGCGATCGAAAAGATCAACAAAGGCATCGCCCGGTCGGTCGAAAAGGGCGTCATCACGGCTGAGACGGCGGCCAATGCGGTAAAGCTGGTCAAGCCGGCGGCCATGGCCTCGGAGCTGGCCGACTGCGATCTGGTCATCGAGGCGGCGACCGAAAACGAAGACATCAAGAAAGCTATCTTCAAGTCGGTGTCCGAACACCTGAAACCCGAAGCCATTCTGGCTTCGAACACCTCGTCCATCTCGATCACGCGACTGGCCACCGCCTCGGACCGTCCGACGCGCTTCATCGGCCTGCACTTCATGAACCCGGTGCCGATCATGAAGCTGGTCGAGATCATCCGGGGCATTGCCACCGAAACCGACACCTATGAGGCGGCGGTGCGCTTTGCCGAAAGCCTCGACAAGATCACGGCCAATGCGCAGGACTATCCGGCCTTTATCGTCAACCGCATCCTGATCCCGATGATCAACGAAGCCATCTACACCCTGTACGAAGGGGTGGGGACGGTTGAGGCCATCGACACCGCCATGAAGCTGGGGGCCAATCACCCTATGGGGCCGCTGGAACTGGGCGATTTCATCGGTCTCGATACGGTGCTGGCCATCATGAATGTGCTCTATGACGGCCTGTCGGATTCCAAATACCGCCCCTGTCCGCTGCTGGTAAAGTATGTTGAGGCCGGCTGGTACGGTCGCAAGACCGGGCGCGGCTTCTATGACTATCGCGGCGAAAAGCCCGTTCCGACAAGGTAAGTTCCGCTTGCTCACGGCCCGCCGCCCGCTGTTTCTGTGGTTTAGTCTGGCGCTGCTGGCGGCGTCGATCCTGCACGCCTGCGTGTGGTTTGCAGCGCGCGTCTTTGCAGCGCAGGGCCTGCTGGCCGCCCCGGAAGGTGCGCGTCAGATGGGCCTGTCCCTGTTCTGGATGGTGTGTGCGACGTCCTTGTGGCTCATTCAGGGGCCGAAAAACCGCCTGCACGCTGTCGGCCATGTGATCGGCTGTGCCTTCCTCGTCTGTTCGCTGGGGTCGGTCATGGCCTTCAGCAATCTGACCCTCAGCCAGAATTTTGAGCTGAGTTTCAGCAATCTGCTGGTCTTTGCGCTGGTCGCCGTGCCGATGGTCGCCATTCAGGTCCTGCTGGCCGTGCCGTCCGCCGTCGTGTTCCAACTGATCCTGCTCAAGCGCCCGCCGCAGGTCATCGCCGAGGTCCCCGCCACATGAGTGCCGAGCGCTATCCCGCCCTTGACTATATCCGCGGGTTCGCGCTGCTGGGCATATTGATCGTCAATGCTCCGGCCTTTGGCTGGCCACTTGAAGTCTATATGAACCCGGCGCGCGCGACCCTCCCGTTGAGCGACGCTGACCGTCAGGCGTGGTGGGTCATCCATACCTTTTTTGAGTCGAAATGCCTGACCCTGTTTGCCATGCTGTTTGGCATCAGCCTGTTTCTGGTCGGGCAAAAAGACGATCCGGCGACGCCGGTGACGCAGACCGTGCGCTTTCGCCGACTGGCGTGGCTAGCCCTGATCGGGGTGGGTCATGGCGCGGCCATCTGGGTCGGCGATATCCTGCTGATGTATGCCCTGTGCGGCCTGTTCTATATCCTGACCATCCGCACGCCGCATCTGTTGCGCTGGGGGATTTTTGCCTGGCTGATCGGTGGGCTGATGGTGGTGGGGGCAGGGTTTATCCTGAGCTTTGTACCGCGTGAGCAACTGGGCGAGGCCCTGAGCGGCAGTGACGGCCTAAGCTTTGCCGACACGATCCGCCTGATGCAGGGGACATTTGCCCAATCCCTGCACGCCAATTTCGTCATGTGGGCAATGAGCATATTCTCGCAGATCGCCGTCTTTGCGCCCAAGGTCATCGGCCTGATGATGATTGGACTGGGCCTGTTCAAGGTCGGCTATTTCGATGCCCGCCGCACCTTGTGGCATGTGGCGGCGATCGTTTTGGGGGCGGGGGCGCTGACGGTCATCGGTTGGCAGAACCTGATCATACTGCGCGAAAACTTTCCGGAGCCGGAAATCTATGGCTCACACCGCGCGGCGGCGGAGTTCCTCAGTCTTTTCGTCAGTCTCGGCTATGCCAGCGCCCTGATGCTGCTTAGCCGCCTGCCGGTGGCGAAGGGGGTGACTGCCCTGCTAAGCCCGGTGGGACGCATGGCCTTTACCAACTATCTCAGCCAGTCGCTGATTATGACGGCGGTATTTTACGGCGGGCGCGGGCTGGGCCTCTACGGGCAATTATCGCTGTCGCAGATGGTGCCGATTGTGGCCGCTATCTGGGTGTTTCAGATTGCCGTCAGCGCCCTGTGGCTGCGCCTGTTCCGCTATGGCCCGTTTGAATGGGTGTGGCGCTGCCTGAGCCAAGGGCGCTGGGTGGCCATACGCTAAAATCTCATACCTCCCCAGTAAACTGGGGAGGTATGGTTATTGAGCGGCCACCGCATCCACCAATGCCTTGACCTCCGGCGCGTCCCATTTGGCTTCGCCACCAAGGCGCGCCACTTCCTGACCGTTTTTATCGAGGATGATCGTCGTCGGCATACCGACAATGCCCCACTTGCTCATCGGCTGAATGTCAGAGTCCATATAGACGGGCAGGCCGCCGCTGAGCTTGAGTTCCTTTTCGACCGCCGGCTTGTCCTCGGCCTTGTCGATGCTGAGCGGCAGGACCAGCACCTTTTGCGGGTCATAGCCTTTTTGCAGATTGGCCAGGGTCGGCATTTCGACCTTGCACGGCGCACACCAGGTGGCCCAAACGTTCAGCACCACCACACGGCCCTTGAAATCCGACAGTTTGACCGCCTTGCCCTCACCATCGAGGAAGCCGATATCTTCGATGGGGCGCGGGGCGGCGTGGGTTTCCAGCTTGGCCAGCGCGCCGGTGGCGTAGGCCTTGAACGGCCCTTCGGCGACCGGGCCGCTTTCGGCGGGCACAGTCCCGTCAGTCTCGGCTTGACGGAACAGCACCACAGCCGCTACGGAGACGGCGATTATCAGGACCAGCAGGCCCGCGACGATCAGGTTGAATTTCAGCTTGCGCGGCGGTCTGGTCCGCTCTGTCTGCGGGGCCTGCGCTTCGGCGTTCGCCGTGTCCGTGTTTTCGTCCAGAGGCTCATTCATGACCGATCCTTCGCAATCCCCCAATTCCGCCGGGCAGAAAATGTGGGGTGGACGATTCTCTGCCCAACCTGACGCCATTATGCAAGCCATCAACGTCTCGATCGAGGTTGACAAACGTTTGTGGGCGCAGGACATCGCCGGATCGCGCGCCCACGCCGCCATGCTGGCCAAACAGGGCATCATCAGCGCCGAGGCGGCTGAGGAGATCGACGCCGGCCTGCAAACCATCATCGGCGAAATCGAAGCCGGGAGCTTCCCCTTCCGCGCCGAATACGAAGACATCCATATGAATGTCGAAGCGCGTCTACGTGAGCTGATCGGGGCGACGGCCGGCCGTCTGCACACGGCGCGCTCACGCAATGATCAGGTGGCGACCGACTTCCGCCTGTGGGTGCGCGACCGCGTGGACTATACGATTGCGCAACTGCGTGACCTGCAAAAGGCGCTGGTGACGCGCGCCGAAGACTATGCCGACGCCCTGATGCCGGGCTTCACCCACCTGCAACCGGCGCAGCCCGTGACCTTTGGCCACCACCTGATGGCCTATGTCGAAATGTTCGGCCGTGATGCCACGCGCTTCGAAGACGCGCGCAAGCGGATGAATGAAAACCCGCTGGGCTCGACGGCTCTGGCCGGATCGCCGTTTCCTATCGACCGTCACATGACGGCGCAGGCGCTGGGCTTTGACCGCCCGACGGCCAACAGCCTGGACGGCGTGTCCGACCGCGATTTCGCGCTGGAGTCCTTAAGCCACGCCGCCATCTGCGCCGGGCACCTCTCGCGTCTGGCCGAAGAAATCGTCATCTGGACGACGCCGCAATTCGGTTTCATCCGCCTGTCGGACGCTTTCTCGACCGGCTCCTCCATCATGCCGCAAAAGCGCAACCCCGATGCGGCTGAGCTGGTGCGCGCCAAGACGGGCCGTATCAACGGCGCGCTGATCGCGCTGACCACGGTAATGAAGGGCCTGCCTCTGGCCTATTCCAAGGATATGCAGGAAGACAAGCCGCCGGTGTTTGAGGCCTTTGAATCGCTCGATCTGGCGCTGGCGGCCATGACCGGCATGGTGCGCGACCTGAGTGCCAATCTGGAGCGCATGAAGGCCGCGGCCTCATCGGGCTTTTCGACGGCGACGGATCTGGCCGACTGGCTGGTGCGCAACCTGAACATGCCGTTCCGTGACGCGCACCACGTTACCGGCGCGGCGGTCAAGCTGGCCGAAGGGCAGGGTGTGGACCTTTCGCAACTGTCGCTCGCTGATCTGCAAAAACTGGAGGCGGGGATTACCGAAGACGTATATAGTGTCCTCACGCCCGAGGCCTCGGCGGCTTCGCGCCTGTCCTATGGGGGCACCTCGCCTGTGCGGGTGCGTGAACAGATCCAGCGTTGGAAGGAAATTTTGGCATGACCGCTACCGTATCGCGTTCGTTTGTGAAGGCCGCCCTTGTGCTGGCCGCGATCTCCGGTCTGGGTCTGACCGCCTGTGCCAAGAAGGGCGATCTGGAACGCGCGCCGCCGCTGTGGGGTAAACGCGCTCAGGAAGAGGTCGCCGCCAAGAAGAAGGCTGAGGCCGAGGGTAAAGCGACCGAGCGCGCTCTGCCGCGCAAGGAGTTCAAGAACGAGATGGCCGACCCCTATCAGCAGAACAGCAAGGTCGCCGACGCGCCGCTCGAAGGTACGGGCAACGCCCAGCGCCAGTAAAACCATTTTATACCTCCCCAGTTTACTGGGGAGGGGGACCGCACGAAGCGTAGCTGAGATGCGGTGGTGGGGGCCTTATTTCGTCTCCATAGGATTTCATTACACTCATGAACCATTTTGACATCCGTGACGGCGAGATGCACGCCGAGGGCGTATCCATCCGCGAACTGGCTGAGCGCGTCGGCACGCCGCTCTATGTCTATTCCTCCGCCACGTTTGAGCGGCATTTTCAGGTCTTCTCTCAGGCCCTGTGGGCTCAGGAGGCCCTGCAAAGCCCCAAAAACGAAGCGCCGCTGATCGCCTATGCGACCAAGGCCAATTCCAATCTGGCGGTCTTGCAAACTCTGGCTGAACAGGGGGCCGGGGCCGACACGGTATCCGAGGGCGAAATCCGCAAGGCCCTGACGGCGGGCATTCCGCCGGAGCGCATCGTCTTTTCGGGCGTGGGTAAGACCGATGCCGAAATGGCCTTCGCGCTGAAAACCGGCATCTATCAGCTCAATGTCGAATCGAAGCCCGAACTGGAACGCCTCAGCCACGTCGCGGCGTCTCTGGGTGTGGTGGCGCCGATCGTTATCCGCATCAATCCGGGCGTCGGCGCGGGCGGTCATGCCAAGATCACCACCGGCGGCGCCAAGGATAAGTTCGGCGTCTCGGCGCGTGAAGCCATCGCCCTCTATGGTCAGGCCGCCGCCGACCCCCATATCGCCCCGATGGGGATTGCCTGCCATATCGGCAGCCAGATCACAGACCTCGCCCCCATGCAGGCGGCCTTCTCAAAGATGAAGGGCTGGGTGCAGGAACTGCGCGCCGGTGGCCTGAGCGTTGAGCGCCTCGATCTGGGTGGCGGGCTGGGTGTGCCCTATTTCAACATGCCCGAACCGCCGTCTCCGGAAGACTTTGCCCAGATGGTGGCCCTGACCGTCGGCAATCTGGGGGTCCGCTATACGTTTGAGCCGGGTCGCCTGATCGCCGCCAATGCCGGGATTCTGGTGTCGCGCGTCATCCATATCCATGAGCGCGAAGACTCCGGTCAGAAGTTCCTGGTCGTCGATGCGGCGATGAACGACCTGATCCGCCCCGCCATGTACGACGCCTATCACGACATCCGCCCGGTGACGGCGGGTCAGACCAACGAAACGGCGACCTATGATGTGGTGGGCCCCGTCTGCGAAACCGGCGACACCTTTACGCGCGGCCGCGACATGCCGGCGCTGAAAGCCGGTGATCTGGTCGCCTTCATGTCGGCCGGGGCCTATGGGGCGGTGATGGGCAGCGAATATAATTCGCGGCCGCTCGCCCCTGAGGTGTTGGTGCGTGACACCCACTGGGCGGTGGTGCGTCCTCGCCCCTCCTATGAGGAGATGATGAACCGTGAGGTCTTGCCGGAATGGTTAAGACCGCATAGGGTACGCGGGGATTAGAGCATTCGTAGGCTCAGTTGAGCCGACGAATGGCTCTAAATTTTTATGTGGTCGCGCAATTTTTCCGAAAAGTGGTGTCCACTTTATCGGATTGCGCTCTAAATCCGCACGTCTTTGGGGGACGGCATGAAGCTGCAACGGACAAAACCCTTATCCAAGCTGAACCGGGCGCTGTTCTGGACGCACGTGGTGATGATCTGGGAGCAGATCCTGCCTGCCCTGACGCCGTTTCTGCTGCTGGCCGGGGCCATTGCCGTGGCCGCGCAATGGGGAGCGTTTGCGGCCTTAAGCCCGCTGGGGCATCTGGGCGTTCTGGCGGCGGGTGTTGTAGTGGCCGCTATTGCGGCTGTGCTAAACCTGCGCGGCTTCAGACAGCCGAGCTTTACCGAGATCAATACGCGACTGGCACTCGATAATGGCGTCACGCCCGACGTGCTGATCGGTCTGCGCCACAAGGCGAAGCAGCCGTCCTTGAAGATCGGTAAGGCCAAGGCCGGTATGGCCAAGGGCGACCCGCTGGCCCTGCGCTATCTGATGCTTATTCTGTTTGGCTTCGGCTATCTGATGCAAGGGCCGGTGCCGCTGAGCCAGATCGCCTCGGCCTATATGCCCCTGCATAAGGACGCGCCGGTCGTGCTGGCGCAACTGGATGCCTCCCGCTGAGGCGTTGGGCGGGTCTTCTGGTAATTGGCGCGCTGGCGGCGTGTAAACCCGCGCCGTCTTCATCGCCGCAACCCCCCAAACCGGAAACCGTGGCCCTCAGCGGTGAGGCCGAGGCCATAGACGGCGATTCCTTACGCGTGGACGGCGTCGAGGTGCGCCTCGAAGGCGTTGATGCCTTTGAATATGATCAGCACTGCGGGGCCTTTGCCTGCGGGGAGGCCGCCAGTCGGCAACTGAAACGTCTGGTGGCCGGGGCCGAGGTGGTCTGTGACCCGCAGGGCGAAGACAAGTATGGGCGCCTACTGGCCTATTGCGCCGTCGAAGGCCGCGATCTGGGCGAGGCGCAGGTGCGGGCCGGGTTGGCCCTGGCCTATCGCCGCTATTCTGACCGCTATGTCGCTGCCGAAGAGGCGGCTAAACGCGCCCGCACCGGAGCCTGGGCCTATGAGGTCAGGGCCCCGGAGGATTTCCGGCATAATAAGTAGGCGCGCGAGGCGGGCTTACTTCAACTCCGGAAACCCGTGCTCACGCAGGAAGGCCTTGGTCGTTTCGACGTCCGGCCCGGCGATCAGCCCCAGTTGCAGGGCCCCCAGCCACAGCACCAGCGCCGTCAGCACCGCCGTGGCGATCTGCCACGGGCGCGCCGGATGGAAGCGCGCGGCCTTGCGGATCGAGGCCGGATTGACGCCGTAAGAGCCGGTTTCCAGCGCAAAGGCCATTTCGAACCCGTCCTGAAAGCGCTCATCCGGGTTGGGGGCCAGAGACTGAAGGATGATGCTTTCCAGCCAGCCGGGCGCGTCATGACGTTTGTGCGTCAGAAGGTCCGGACGTTTTAGCGTCGGCTTGGTGAAGGGCTCGCTTTCGCCATAGGGGAAGGTGCCGCCGGTGAACAGGCGATGCAGGGTGACGCCCAGCGCGAAGATGTCCGAACGCTCATCCCCCCACTGACCATCGAACAGTTCCGGGGCCATGTAGTTGTTGGTGCCGGGCGGCAGCACGCCCGTCTTTTCGTCGAGCGCGGGCAGGCGCGCAAAGCCGAGATCGACCAGTTTCAGCCCGCCATCTTTGAGCAGGATCACATTGTCCGGTTTGACGTCGCGGTGGATGACCCCCGCCCGGTGCAGCGAGCCCAGCGCCTTGGCCAGCTTGGTGGCGATGTCGATGCCTTCGCTCAGCCCAATGGCCGGCTTGCGCGACAGGCGTTTTTCCAGCGTTTCCCCCTCATAGAAGGGCTGCGCCACATAGAGGCAGGTCTGGCGTTTGGGCGGCAGTTGCAGGACCGAGCCGATCCACATGTGCTGCACGCGGCTGGCCACCCAGGTTTCGCGCACAAAGGCCTGCCGGGCCAGGGTTTCGGCCCCCAGATTGTGCGGCTTGGGGAATTTGAGCACGACGGTCGAAAGCGGACCAGTGGCCGACAGGTCACGCGCCTTGAACACGCGGCTGTACATGCCGTCGGCCAGCAGGGTTTCCAGCTTGAAATCGTCGATGGTTTCGCCCACCTCTGGCGGCTCGCGCATGGGCAGGCGCGACATGGCGGCATCAAGGTCTTTGACGGTGGCAGGCGGCAACTCGAAAATGTCGATGATCAGCACGGTGGCGTTGTCATCGCCGCCATTGCTGATGGCCATATCAACCAGCTTCTGCGCCGTATCATCGGCCGACAGCCGCTCGGACAGGATGGCGTTGATCTGGGCTTCCGGCACCTTGCCGTGCATGCCGTCCGAACACAGCAACAGCCGGTCGTGCGGGAAGATGTCGTGGATGCGGTAGTCGATGCGCACCACCTCTTCGAAGCCGATGGCGCGGGTGAGGTAGGGCGAATCTTCGCCGCCTTCGGGCTTATGATCCTGCGTCATCTGACCCAGATAGCCCTCGCGCCAGCGGTAAAGCCGCGTGTCGCCGACGTGGAAAGAATGCAGGCGATTGCCCTTGATCACCACGCCGGTAAAGGCGCAGCTCATGCCGCGGACGTTTTCGTCCTTCTGCCCCTGACGGTGGAGCCAGTAGTTGATGCTTTCCAGCGCCCGCCCGGCGGTCTTTTGCGGCGACAGGGCCTCGGTCTGGCTGAGATAGTCGTCGATGAAGGAACGCACGCTCAGCTCAGCGGCGACGCGCCCGCCCTTGCGCCCCCCAACGCCATCGGCCAGCGCCGCCACCAGCCCGTGATGCGACCCGTCATCGGCCAGACACGAGGCCGCAAAGTCCTGATTGTCGTCGCGCCGGCCGATATGGCTGGCGAACCCGACGGCGGCCTTGAGACGGGTGGCGGTAGGCAGGCTGGCCATGCGGTGTCCTGTGTTTTGGACGCTCTTTGTGCCCGCTCACGTGTGGGCAGGTATGCAAGACGTCCAGTCTTCTGTCACAGAACGATAAAACGAAAACCGGGATTATGGCAAAAAATTAAAGCCGGATACCGATTCTAAATCCGCCCCAGTGTCTTCCGTGCACGACTATGGGCGCAGAAACGTCCTTCATCATGACAAATTCGCCATTGCCCATATCGCGCCGATAGGCCTGCACCAGAGGGGGGCCGCTGTTTTGCCCGGCGCGCAGGCCGACGCGATCATTGAACAGGCGGCGATTGCGGCAATGGGCGGTGTTCCATTCCGGATCATTGGGCCGCTGAAGCTGTGAGAATTTGCGATTGTGCGTCGGCAGGAAGCCATTGCGATCAACCGCGGCGCAGAAGGCAATCTGAGGGTCGCTGCTGAGGATGGCTTCCTGAAGATCAGGCAGCAGACGATCGGTCAGGGCCACGAAGCGCGTCATGACCTGGGCCGGATTTGTGCCGGGGATGGGGCGGTAATCGGCGTCAAACAGATCGGCCTGAGCGATCTCGCCCTTCGCCAGCGCGGTTTCAAACATCTGACGGATGCGCTCAGCCGCTTCCGTGGCCTTGCGCACGGTGGCGCTGTCGGCGTTTTCCACACCCGCCGATGAGGTCAGTTGCATGATGGCTTCGGCGTCCATCGCCACCTTTTCAAGCCGCTGGCCACCCCCGGTCAGGAGGGTGTCCAGTTGGGCGACATCGGAGGCCAATTGCCCCAGCCCTTCGCGCAGTTCGCCGGACCGGCCCTCGATGCGGCCCGCGCCTTCGGTGACGGCGCGCAAGGTGTCACGCGCCTGATCAAAGGCTTCGCCGATACCGGCCAGAGAAGAGTCCCGAGACGCGTCCTGAGACGACGGGGTGCCTGACGCTTTGCCGTTGCCCTGCCCGGACACGGCGCGCGCCATGTCGAGATTGTCTTCGCTGATCTGCGTCAGGGTTTCGATTTCCTGCGTCAGGGCCGACAGGGTTTGCTGGATATGGCGGGAGGCTTCGCGCGTCTGCGCCGACAGGGCCTTGACCTCGGCGGCAACCACCGCAAAGCCGCGTCCGGCCTCACCGGCACGGGCGGCCTCAATGGTGGCGTTCAGCGCCAGAAGGTTGGTGTTCGACGCGATGGTTTCGATGGACCGCGCCACCTGCGCCACCGAGGCGAGGCTGCTGGACAAGGCGGTGATGCGCGAGGCCTGTCCCTCAGCGCTCGTGACCCAGTGTTCCATAGCGCCAATGGCTTGTGAGACGCGGCTTTCGGTGTTGCGCGCCGACTGATCCAGCCGGCCTTCGGCCTCACGGGCCAGATCGACCAGCCGGGCGTTTTGCGCGGATACCTCAGCGGCCGCGTCGGCCAGTGTTTTCAGGGCGCGGGTCTGATCGGCGTGGCGGCGCACCACCGTCTCGATATTGCCCGACACCGAAAGAAGTTCGAGCCCTACGGAACCGGCAATATCCGAGATGCGGTGGATGACCTGATGCGCGGATGTTGTGTCCGTCGTCTCAGCGGACACCGGCGTCAGGCCAGACAAGGCGGCTTGCGTCATGGGCGGTTCCTCGGCGGTTATGGCGTTTTGAGCCGAGGGTCCGCTGAAATGGTTTATAGGTGTTGAACAAGGCGAAGCGGCTCAGGCGGCAGCCGTATAAAAGCCCTAGGTTGTGGTGACGATTTAAGATGTAATTTGGATGTTTCTCCTCCCCATATCATGGGGAGGTGGCAGCGAGCGAAGCGACGCTGACGGAGGGGTAAACTTAAGCTGTAAGATACCCCTCCGCCTCGTAAACTCGGCACCTCCCCATAAAATGGGGAGGAGAAAGATCGCAACCGTTAATGGGTCG
>NZ_JAIXSV010000047.1 GCF_027484505.1 Asticcacaulis sp. | reverse complement strand
TGCAGATGAACTACGACCCGGAAGGGCGTCTGGCCAGCTACACGGTCAATGGGGCGACGACGACCTTCCTCTATGACGGTGTAAAGCTGATTGCTGAGTATGACGGCTCCGGCAATATTCAGAAGCGCTATCTGCACGGCATCGGCACAGACGATCCGTGGGCGGAACTGACCGGCAGCGATGTCAACAGCGGCAATGTCAAATACCTCTATGCCAATTATCAGGGGTCTGTCTTTGCACAGGCCAACGGCAGTGGTACAGTCACGGACATCTACAAATACGGTCCCTATGGTGAGCCGAAGAATGCGGCGGACCAGACGAGCTTCTCAGGCAGCCGTTTCCGCTACACGGGTCAGACCGTGCTGCCGGAAGCGCAGCTCTACTACTACAAGGCCCGCGTCTATGACCCCATCCACGGACGGTTTTTACAAGCTGACCCCATCGGTAGCGATGACGATCTGAACTTGTATGCTTACACTGGCGGAGACCCGGTAAATGCGACAGATCCCGACGGTATGGTCTCGATCTCGTGCACAGTCACAACAAATGAAGATGGAACCGTCGGCTCGTACTGTGATCGCCCTGTTGATGATGGCGACAAAGACCATGTGAATGTCACGGTTACACACGTTGTTAATGCTACGGATGGTTACGGCAACCCAATTTATGCGGAAAGTGATCCGGTTACTAAATCCTATAGTATTTATCAGGTTGCGCTTCCGGGGGGTGTCGGCAGACTAGTCGATGATGCAATTAAGGATACGACGGGGCTCCAATTTGGTTATCAAAAAAACGAAGGCCGAGAAAATCAGATTGACTTCGGCAATCTTACGCCTTCGGCGCGAAAGCGCTTAGGAAATCTCAGTGATAGGGCTGACGAGACTATGCGTGACGTCGCAAGAAATAGGGGCGCGAGTAATTCGAATGTTCGAGCGATGGGTCACTGGGCGGACAAAACGTTAAAGGAGACTGCCGAGGCTGCGGCTAAAGGAGATGCTTCGGCGGTGAAAGCTTTAAAGATCATGAAAGAGGGAGGAAGGCTTGGTCAAAAGTATTAAATTGGGTACTGAATCTTCTAAAGATATTTATTTATCTATGATTGGATCGAGAATAATTTCTATATTTTGCAACGGTCGTCTGAAATACAATGACGGTACAGTGCGTTGGGACTGTATTGTTTTTGAATTAGAAAATTTATGCGTTTCGTTTACAGTGGATTCCGACTCTGATGAGCTTCTAGTTGAGCAAGTTGATTGTGGCTTTGATAAATCTGAGTACGAAAAATTAAGTGGATTTAATTTTAAAGGACATGACGAGATAGATTGGATTTGGGAAGCGAAAAACAATTTCGGATTTTTCGATTCATTAATATTTTCCACAAATAACGGGGTTCCGAAATTCGGTATAACCAGCATCGGGAGTCAGATTATATTCTTTGAAACAAGATTTGTTTCTTAGTGTTTTTTATTTAATTTTATAGGAATGGTGAAATTTTCGTATAGAGATGAATTTAGAATTGGAAAAGTGATTAAATGCGCGTAAATTCCTTTAGCAAGATAAAAGCAATGCCTCCAAGTGAGGTCTAAGTGTTTGTCTGCACACCGGAAAATCGGGAGACTCGTGATTGCGCCGTGAGGCTGTTTTGGTTTAAGTAATTGAATTTACTCGCTTAAACATGCCTCCATTCATTTTGCCGTGGGGAGGCAGGATAGAAAGGCGGAGAGGCTCTGGGGCTTAACCCTGTGCGATAGCCTATATTTTACAGATAGTTATGTGGGTTGCGCGAGAGGCTTTCGGTGCTCCCGTTGAGGTTCGCAACCCCTACCTGTCTGTAATCTATCGCTAATTTGTGAGGTTTGCCGGATTTAAGTGTGCCGCTATGGTTCGCCAACCGAATGGTCAGCGTCAGGGTGAATCAAACTTGCGTTTGATGTCTGTATAAGTTCGTCGTTTGTCAATGCAAATAGTCGGCCCACGCGTCCATGAGCCTCCTCCGCTTTTCAAGCGCATCCCCGCGTCGGTAGGCGCGCTCGGTCATGTCGCCAACAGTGTGAGCCAAAGCCGCCTCGGCGATCTCGCGGGCAAAGTCCGTCTCTTCGCCGCACCAGTCACGGAACGCTGACCGGAAGCCGTGGGGCGTGTAGTGGCCTTTTTCCATCCGGCGCAGTTGCATGGTCAGAGACATGACCGACAGTTGCCCGCCTTGCGCCCCCCGAAAGACAAAGCCTTTTGCTTTCGGCTGTCCACCATCGGATGAAACAAGCGATAGTAGCCGAACGGAGTTAAGTATCGTGATCGCCCGTTCGGTCAGGGGGACTCTGTGTTCGCGTCCGGCCTTCATCCGTGTGGCGGGGACCGTCCAGACCTTTGCGTCAAGGTCCACCTCTTCCGTAAGCGTAAGCCACGCCCCGTGTTTTCTGGCGGCCTAAAAAGTTCGAAAATGCCGTGTTTTAAGACGCGGGGTATGAACTTCTATGGCTACGCCTATGCGTACGACTAGAAATA
>NZ_JAIXSV010000120.1 GCF_027484505.1 Asticcacaulis sp. | reverse complement strand
CCCCTCCAGCCGATGCAGCAAGACTGGCCACACACAGAGTCGGCGAAAAGTACAGAGCCAGAACCTCAGCCACAACCAACGCCATTCTTTTCGTCACAAGAAAAAAGTAATCATTTAATTGATCCGGCTCTGCTCCAGGATTTTTTACCCAAGCCACAGGCTTACCGCGTCTTAAAATCATACCTGGATGCCAATGGCTTTGGCAACTGGATAAAGACCAAGTATGACGAGCTGGTGGCCAAGCACATTCCTTCTTGCATTAACGAATCCAACACGTTTGTGGCCATGCATGAAGGCACCTGCACCAAACACACTTTTGTGCTCAGCAATCCGCACGCTGGTCAGCCCACGGTGCGGGACAGTGCGGGTAAATTGCATTCCAGCACGCCGTTTGATTGTCGCGCCACCCGCCAAACATACACCATCCCCCTGTATGTGGATGTGGCGTACACCCGGGCGCCTTTGACAGCCGAGGAATTGGCCCAGGTCCGCGAAAGTAACATTCAGGCGGCCCGACGCAAAAATAATCGTTTGGCCACTACGCAACAGAAGCAGCAGCAGCAGCAGCAATCGGAAACCACTAGTGATGGGGCAGCTCTGCCGGATCCACAAATTGCACATTTACACGAAAAGATGGAGCTAGTGCTGAAAAATTTGCATCTGGATGACATTCCCTGCATGGTGGACAGCGCCTTTTGCGCTCGCCGGTCCACGGTGGTGCCGGAAATGTGTGTGGCCGACCGCATGGACGCTGGCGGCTACTTTATTATTGAAGGGGTGGAAAAGTTGATTGGTGGACAAGAGCAAATGGCCAACAACTCGCCCATCGTCTTGGAAAAGGATGACAAGCTGCTCGTCTGTGAAATACGCTCGCAACCGGAGAACCGCTTGCGCAGCAGCAGTACGCTGTATGTCACCTTGAAACCATCCCTGCCTTTATCGCACATGACCACCACAGACTCGCGACGAGCGGTCGATTGTGACATCTTTGTGCGCTTGCCTTTTAGCCAGGACGTGTCGCTGACCACCATGTTTGTGGCGCTGGACGTGTGTCATTTGAAAGACATGATGGATTTAATTTGCGTCGAATCCGACCCACTGTGGTTGTGGAACTTTGTGTCGGCCACCCTCAATTTCAGCATCACCAACACGACCATCAAGAAGCCGGCAGCTTTTGCCAAGATTCGCCCGGAAAAGGCCAACAGCGATCCCGAGACTCTGGCCAAGATCGTCAACAATATGCTCAACACCGAGTTTTTACCCCACCAAGGCACGACGCCAGCCGACTTGCCCGCCAAACGCATACTTTTGGGACTGTATGCCCGTCGCGTTATTCTTGTGTACTTGTTGCTACAGCCGCTGGATAATCGTGAGCACTATCGCAACCGGCGCAACGTGTCGGTCTTTTACTTGTCGATGATCTGGCGCGACTCCTTTGTGCAGTGGCGCAAGGCGGTGCAGCAGGCCATGAGTTATGATTTGGCCCGCAACGTGTCGGCGCTCAATCCGCACAATATTTTGGTAGGGACCATGGGGCGCCGGATGATCAAAGCGCTCAAATCTGGCAACTTGACCATCAGCCACCAAGACAGTTTCAGCGACAGCGCCAAAGGCGTGTCCAGTGCCGGACAGATTCGCGCCAACACCGAGTATATTGCCGGCGTGGCTCATCTGTTGCGCACCAATTCACAGGGCGAAACGGCCGAGGCGCGCATGCCCTATGACACAGGAGGAGTGTGCCGTTTTGACACGCCTGATGGCGGCAATGTGGGCATGACGCGCAATATGACCATATGCGCAGGGGTGCGCTCTGGCCACCCGACTCAGGACCTGTGTCGCCTGGTGACGAGCTTTTTGGGCCCGGCTTTGCTTTCATCATCGTCTTCATCATCACTCGAGGAGAATCGTGAGCCGCCCGCGCCCGTGTTGGTCAATGGTCTTCTGGTCGGTTATGTCCACGATCCTTACAAAGTGCGGGAAAAGCTGCGGGAATTACGCAGCGTGTGTGACATGCCGCCCGACGTCAGCCTGTTTGTCGACCGGTATGCCGAGGTGGATATTGGCACGCTGAACATCAACGGCGACGCCGGCACTTTTTATTGGCCGCTCATCCGCGCCGACCGCATTAAAGAGTGCAAGGAGATTGTGGCCGAGACTCACACGAGTGATTTATGGCCGCGTTTGCTGCGGGAGGGAGTCGCCGAACTCATTTGCAAAGATGAGGAATACTGGCATGTGCGCGTGGCCATGTACCACCACGAGGTTAATCAGCTGCAGTTCATCACTCATGTGCTGATTGACGAGTGCCAAAACTTTAGCATGTACACCAACACGCTGCCTCACATACAGTTTAATCAAGCGCCGCGCATCTCCTTTGCCGCCACCATGCGCAAACAAGCCTGCGGTCTGGCGCCGTCCACACCGTGCCTGGACACTTGTGCCAACTACTTGGAAACCCCGCAGCGGTCTTTGGTGACGACGGCCTTTGAGAAAATGGTGGGGCCTGACATTGGCGCGTGCTACCAGCAAGCCGTCGTGGCCGTCGGCGGCTACTATGGTCAAAATATCGAAGACTCTCTGACCATCAAAAAGGGAGCGATCGAGCGAGGGTTTGCTCGCGTGCAACAGTTTCGCACCTTTCACGACTTTTGCAACAGCAAAGAAAACGAAAAGGAAGTTTACTGCAAGCCGCCGGTACATACAATGGGGCGGATTGTGGGCGATGACGGGCTG